>JAVHXX010000222.1 GCA_031119595.1 Patulibacter sp.
GCCCTGGACTGGAGCGAGGACGACAAGCAGTGGGGTGCCGGGCCGGGTGCCGGAACTGCCGCCGTTGCAGGCGCTGCGGCCTCGACGGCGCCGGATGCCTCCGCCGCCGGCTCGCCCCCGGAGCCGCCCGCGACGGCCGAGCCGGCTGCCGCGGATCGGGGCGACGGTGGGGAGGAGGCCACGCAGGTCGCGGCTGCCGCCGGAGGCGCGCTGCCGCCCGAGGAGACGCGCGCGTTCGATGTGGTCGGTGCCGGCCTGGCCGATCCCGATCCGTTCCCGCTTCCAACCGACGGCGACCTCGTCGAGACCGAGGGCCGTCGCTCGCCGTGGCGCTGGCTGATCTGGGTGTTCGCGCTCGCGCTGCTGTTCGCCGGGGTCGCCTTCGCGACCGCGGCCATCGTGAACGCCACCCACGATCCGTCGCTGCCGCCGAAGTCCACCCTCGACAAGACCACGCCGACGAAGCGCTCCACCTCGAGCGGCTCGTCGTCGACCACCACGCCGAAGGCCACGTCGACCACGAAGAAGTCGTCGACCTCGAGCAGTTCGTCGTCCTCGAAGAAGAAGAGCTCGTCGTCGGGTTCGTCCGGCGGCAGCTCCTCGTCCTCTGGATCGTCGTCGACGGGAGCCAGCTCGGGCAGCACGTCGACCGGATCGACCGGCACCGCGTCGACGGGGACCGGCACGAGCTCCGGCGGGACGTCTTCCGGGACCTCGACCACCAAGAAGTCCTCGACGTCGTCGACCGCGAAGACCGGCACGACGTCCGACGACGAGGTCGTCTCCGGCGAGACGGACTCCGGCGGGTCGGTGCGGGGCGGCAGCGACAGCGGCGGCACGTCGCCCTAGTCGACCCCGGTCGGGGCGTGTCTCCGGGCCCCGCCAGACCTCAAAACCCCCGCATGTGGGGCTGCACCGCGTCGCTGCGCGCGACGGGTGCGCTACGGTGGGCGAAGGTCGCCGGCGGCTGACACGTCAACGCCGCCCGGACGCCCACCGACCCCACAACGACCCGAGAGGTCCGAACCATGCTGCAGCGCGAAGCGCTCGAGGCGAGCCCGCTCGCCGATCTCCACGAACTCGCCGCCGAGACGGGCCTCGAGGGATTCCGTCGGCTCCGCAAGGCCGACCTGATCGACCGCCTCCTCGGCGAGGCTCCCGCCGGCGACGACGCCCCGGCCGAGAAGTCGACCGACGACGAGCCGTCGAACGGCGGCCGCACCCGCACGCGCGGCGGCCGTGGCCGTGGCCGCGCCGCCGCGTCCGACGACGATCGCGGCCCGAGCTCGTCCGCCAAGGACGACGACGAGGACGACGACTCGCCCCGCGGACGCGTCCGCGGCCGCAGCCGCCGGTCCGGCCGCGACGACCGGGATGACCGCGACGACCGGGGCGATCGCAACGACCGCGATCGAGACCGCGGCGACCGCGATCGCGGTGGCGACGACACCGAGACGCTGATCGAGGGCACCGTCGAGGTCCTCCCGAACGGCACCGGCTTCATCCGCGTCAAGCACCCCGAGCAGTCCGACGACGACGTCTACGTGTCGGCCGCGCAGGTGCGCCGCTGCGAACTCGTCTCCGGCGACACCATCGGCGGCCCGTACCGCCGCCCGCGCCGCTCCGAGCGCTTCCCGTCGCTCGTGCGCGTCGAGACGATCAACGGCAAGTCCGCCGAGGAGGTCGCCGGTGAGGCGACCCGCTTCGACGAGCAGCCGAGCACCTTCCCGACCGCCCGCTTCGAGCTCGGTGGCGACGACGTCACCCTCAAGGCGATCGAGTGGCTCACCCCGATCGGCCGCGGCTCGCGCGTCGTGCTCCACGGCCCCGCGCACGCCGGCAAGACCGAGGCCCTGCGCCTGCTCGCTGGTGCCCTCAAGGGCATCGACGGTGTCGATCTCCAGCTCGTCCTCGCCGGCGCCCGCGCCGAAGAGCTCTCCGCCTGGAAGGAGACCGGCGTCGAGCCGGCCGCGACCGCCCTCCTCGGCGGTTCGCTCGAGAGCCAGACCCAGGCCGTCGAGCGCGCCATCGACCAGGCCAAGCGCCTCGCCCAGCGCGGCACCGACGCCGTCGTGCTCATCGACTCGATCGGCGAGCTCGTCCCGCACGTCGCGCGGCGCCTGCTCAGCAACGCCCGCAACCTCACCGACAGCGGCTCGGTCACCATCATCGCCACCGCAGCCGCACCCGTCGGCGGCGAGACGACCCTCATCGCCCTCGACCCGGCCCGCACCAGCGGCGCCCGCTTCGACCTGGCGCGCAGCACCACGATCCGCCCCGAGCTGCTCGTCGGCGACGAAGGCGCTGCTGCCATCGCGGAAGCAAGAGCCAAAGCGATCTAAGGCCCCGGCACCCGCCGGAACGACAACGGCCGCGCCGCTCTCATCGAGCGGCGCGGCCGTTGCTGTTTCTGACGTGCGGAGTGGGGCTAGCCGAGGTAGGCGACGCGGCCCCAGGAGGGCTCGCGAGAGAGTTCGACCGGTTCGGCGCCGGCGCCGGGCTGGACGTACTGGAAGGTGTGGGTGCGCTCGTCGAAGCGGATGTCGAGTTCGCCCTCCTTCACGCGCTGGTCGAGCCAGGCGGCGCGGAAGACGAGGCGGCGGAGCCAGTGGACGAGGGAGCGGTCGGCGGGGCCGTGGAGATCGGTCCAGCAGTCGTTGACGTGCTCGCCGAGGCGGGAGGAGGGGTTGTCGATCTCGCCGTTGACGGCGAGGTTCACGAGATCCTCGAGCTCGGATTCCTCGAGTCGCCCGCAGACGAAACCGAGGCGGAGCGCCGCTTGTTCACAGCGCTCGGCGAAATCGAGCTCGTTGAACGTGAAGCGAAGATCGCCGTATTCGAGGACGAAATCCTCGCCTGAGTGGTAAGTCCCTCTGCGCACATTCATCAGCGTCGGCATCCTATGTCGGAATCCTGCGCCCGCGACATCGATGCATTCGATATTGCACGACGCCAGGTAGGAACGAGGCAGGACTGGCGGCCATCGTAGGGCGGCACCCGAGGGGTGGGTGCAGGGGCCCGTGCGCAACTCGTCTTGCGGGAGGGGGGCGAATTTCCGTCGCCCAAACCCTCTTATAGATATGACCCACGATTCCTCGCTCGCCCTGATCGTCTCCGCCGACGCGCCCCGCGCCGCCTTCCTTGGGGACCAGCTCACCGCCGATGGCTTCGAGGTCCTCGGCGACGACCTCGCCTCGGTGGCGATCCGATCGCTCGACCGGTGCTACCCCGACGTCGTCATCGTCGACGCGTCGCTGCCGGATCGCAGCGGTCTCGACGTCGTCACGGCAGTGCGGGGCGCCGATGCCACCACGCGCGTCGATCCGGGCACACCGGTGATCGTCCTCACGGACTCCGCGGACCCGCTCGACCGGGTTCGCGCCCTTGAACGTGGCGCCGATGACGTCCTCACGCTGCCCGTCCACTATCCCGAACTCCTCGCGCGGACCCGGGCGGTCCTGCGTCGCGCGGAGGGGCGCCCGCGGGAGGGGCTGGTGCGGGTCGGGCCGCTCGTGGTCGACCCGGTCTCCCGGCGCGTGGCCGTCGGCCCGGCACCGGTGGAGCTGTCGCAGAAGGAGTACGACCTGCTGCGGGTCCTCGCGAGCGAGCCGACGCGGGTGTTCTCGAAGGAAGAGCTCCTGCGCACGATCTGGGGCTTCCGCGCCACGGGCCGCACGCGCACCCTCGACTCGCACGCCTGCCGGCTCCGCCAGAAGCTCCGCGCGAGCGGGAACCGGTTCGTCGTGAACGTGTGGGGCGTCGGCTACCGCCTCGTCGACGGCCCGTTCGACGTGGCCACGGCGCATCCGGCGCCGCAGCTCGTGCCGCAGCCTCGCGGGCCGCGGCGGCCGGACCAGCCCGGCGATGCCCTGGCCGCGGCGTGAGCACCGGGCAGGCTTCCCTCCGGCGCGCGGCGGTGTTCGCGGCCCTGGCGGTCGCCCTCGGGCTCGTGGCCGTCCGAGGTGTCGCCGAACGCGAACACCGCCTCGCCACGGCGATCGGGCCGATCGCGCGGATCGTGGTGCTGGCCCGCGACGTGCCGGGCGACCACCCGCTGCGCGCCGACGACCTCGCCTACCGGCAGGTGCCGTTGCGGTGGGTCGCGCCGACGACGATCGGTGATGCCACGCAGGGCGTCGGTCTGCGCACCGCCGTCGCGCTGGACCGGGGGACGCCGCTCCTCGCCGCGGTCCTGACCTCGCCGTCGCAGAAGGCGGACGACGCCCTCCAGAGCGGTGACCGGGTGATCGAGCTCGTCGCCGCCGGGTCGGTACGGCTCGTGCGGGCGGGGACCAGGGTCGATGTCGTACGCACGGTGGAGAAGGGCGACGGCGGGCATGCGACGACCGTCGTGGCGGACTCGGTCGACGTGATCGACGTGCGAGCGGCCGAGGACGCGGCGGGCGACGGCGCCTCCCAGGTCGACGTCACCCTCCGCGTCTCGACGCGGGACGCCCTGAAGCTCGCCGCGGCCCAGGACGGCGGCGGCAGTCTACGGCTCCTGCCCCGTGCCGCCTGGGATCAGCAGGCCCTGGTGACCACGCCGTAGGGACGTCGCCGATCCCCGTCGACGTGGGCGTCCCCCGGGATGGTGACGTGGGCGTCCGACGCTCCGCGAGTCGGCGCAAAGCAGCAACCGGGTGTCCATTTCGGCCTACAGTTCGCTGCCAGGGCGCCGATCCATGGCCCATGAGAGCCCTCGCCCTACCTGCGCCGCTGCGCGCTGTCCTCCTGCTCGCGCTGGCCTCGGTGCTCTCCTTCGGCGCCGTCGCAGAACCGGCGCAGGCCAAGAAGAAGGCCGCGTCGAACGTCCCGACGATCAAGACGATCCTTCCGAAGAAGGCGTCGCTCAACGACATCATCGTGATCACGGGCAAGAACTTCCGCGAGGGGACCGCGAAGAACACGGTGATCTTCCGCGCGACCGGCAGCACCAAGAACATCTTCGTCCCGACGCTCACCGCGAGCACGACCCGGCTCACGCTGCGCGTGCCGCAGACGGTCCTCGACCAGCTGACGGTCACCGCGGGCGCCAAGACCCAGACGCGCTTCCAGGTGCGCGTGGTCTCGGCCCGCACCTCCGACTTCTCCGCGGCGTCGATCTCGCCGCTGATCCTGCCGACGCCGGCTGCGGTCTCGGCGGCGAACCAGACCCGCGACACCGACGGTGACGGCGTGCCGGACATCGTCGACGCCGACGACGACAACGACGGCCTCTCGGACGCCCTCGAGCTCTCGATCGGCACCGACCCGCTGAAGGTCGACACCGACGGCGACGGCATCTGGGACAGCTACGAGTTCGAGTCGGCGCTGGACCTCAACGGCATCGCCCTTCCGTACCCGGGCAAGAAGCCGTGGCCGAACCCGCTCGACGGCACCGACGCGAACGCCGACTTCGACGGCGACGGCCTCACGATGGCCCAGGAGCACAAGCTCTGGCAGGCTGCCGGTCGCCCGTTCCCGCTGAACTACTCCGACGGCACCCAGTACACGGGTGGCCCGGTCCTCGCACCGAACCCGGACATCTACGGCCTCGACCGCGACGCCACCGACGGCACGCGCCAGGGTCCGGCCGACCTCCGCACCGGCGTCGGCTACCTCTCCGACGACGAGCGTGACTTCGACGGCGACGGCCTCTCGAACGAGGCGGAGTTCAACGGCGTGATGACCCAGGCCTACTGGGCGGCCCTGAGCCCGAAGATCGGCGAGGTCATCTACCCGCTGCGTCCCTTCACGGATCCGGATCCGACCGACCCGGACACCGACGGCGACGGCGTCATCGACGGGCTCGACGACCAGGACAACGACGGCTGGAACAACATCTCCGAGGAGTTCCGCGCCCCGACCTACGCCACGAACGAGATCGCCTACTGGGTGCAGCCGTTCAACCCCTGCCTCCCGGACTGGCAGTCCCGCACCTGCAGCCGCTACGTGACGGTGTCGGGCCAGGCCTGGTCGCCGTTCAACCTGCCCAGCCTCCCGGTTCCGCCGGCGGGCTGGAACGGCGGGCCGACCGACAGCCCGACGCCCGGATACGTCCCGGCCGGCTGACGCCACCGCACACCTCGGTCCACACGGACCACCCACGATGGGCCCGGCGCACGCCGGGCCCATCGGCGTTTCGGGACCGATCGACGGCGACCGAACGACATCCGGGCGCGATCTCGAAGGTGGAGGGGGGCGAATTTCCGGTCGCCGGAGCCTCTTATCTATAGATGGCTTCTCCACAGCGCTCCGACACCACCGCCGACCGCGCGACCGCGCCGAGCACCCTGTCCGGACCGGCGGGCGGCGGGGATGCCCACGGCGCGCTCGTCGACCACCTGCACCGCGTGCTGCTCGACGGCGCCGGTGGGCAGCAGGAACGAGCCATCGGACACCAGGCCGCGGCGATCGTCGACCGGGAGGCCGGCCTGCTCCACGACACCACCCGCGCGCGGTTGACGCAGGCGCTGGTCCGCCGGGCGACCGGGCTCGGTCCGCTCGAATCGCTCCTCGACGACCCCGACGTCGACGAGGTCATGGTGACCGGCCGCGCGCCGATCTGGGTCGAGCGGCACGGCCGCATCGAGGTGACCACCGAACGGTTCGCGAGCGAGGCCATGCTGCGCGAGATCGTCGACCGGATCCTCGCGCCGCTCGGCCGACGGGTCGATGCCACGCAGCCGCTCTGCGATGCGCGCCTCCCAGACGGCTCGCGCGTGAACGTGACCATCCCGCCGCTCGCCATCGACGGGACCGCCCTCACGATCCGGCGGTTCCGCGCCGGTGGGCGGACCATCGACGAGCTCGTGGCCTGCGGAAGCTGGGCCGCCGAGGCGGCCGCGCTCCTGCGCGAGGCCGTCGCGGCGCGTCGGACGATCCTGGTCTGCGGCGGCACGGGCAGTGGCAAGACCACGGTGCTCGGAGCGCTCTCGGAGGCGATCGCGCCGGACGAGCGCATCATCACCATCGAGGACGCCGCCGAACTCGCGCTCCGCCAACCCCACGTGGTTCGACTCGAGGCCCGGCCACCCACCATGGAGGGCGACGGGGCCGTGTCGATCCGCGACCTGGTCGTCAACGCATTGCGCATGCGACCCAACCGGATCGTGGTGGGGGAGGTGCGTGGCGGCGAGGCGCTCGACCTCCTCATCGCGCTGTCGAGCGGCCACACCGGCGGCCTCTCGACGATCCACGCCGGCTCACCCGCGGAGGCGCTGCGCCGACTCGAACTCCTCGCCCTGCTCGCCGGCGTCGACCTGCCGGTCGCCGCGATCGGTGCGCTCGCGCGGGGCAGCATCGACCTGATCGTGCACCAGCGGCGGGGACGTGACGGGCTCCGCCATCTCGCCGAGATCGCCGAGGTCGATCC
>JAVHXX010000223.1 GCA_031119595.1 Patulibacter sp.
ACCCAGGGTGGTCGAACCATCAAGGATTGGTGAACGCGGTGGGCGACGGCGGGCGGGAGCGGGCGCCGCACCTCGACGGCTCACGCCTCCGCAGCCCGGTGCGCGACGTTCGCCATGGTCGGGATCCGGACCTCGGCGACGGTGCCCGGGCCGTCGGTGGCGGCGTGGAGCCCGACGCTGCCGTCGTGCGCCTCGACGATCTGTTTGACGATCGCCAGGCCGAGTCCGGAGCCGGGGCGGCCGCGGCTGGCCTCGCCGCGCGCGAAGCGGTCGAAGAGTCGGGGGACCTCGGCGCGGGCGACGCCCGTGCCCCAGTCGCGGACGGTGAGGGTGCCGTCGGTGGCGAGCTCCACGTGCACGCGCGCGGGACTGCCGTCGGCGGGGGCACCGTGGATCGCGGCGTTCTCGAGGAGGTTGCGCAGCACGCGGGCGAGTTCGGGACGCGCGCCCTTCACGAGGCACGGCGACACGCGCTCGGTGACGCTCACCTCCGGATGGGCGGCCTGGAGGTCGGCGATGGCGTCGAGGGTCAGCTCGTCGAACCGGGTCGGGCCGAGGGTGAGCGTGCCGGGATCCTTCGCGAGGTCGAGGAGGTCGGTGACGAGGTCGGCCAGGCCCTCGGACTGCTGGACGAGCTCGCGCGCGATCTGGTCGCGCGTCGCCGGGTCGAGGGAGGCGTGGCGGGTGAGCAGCTCGGCGTTCGTCCGCATGCTGGTGATCGGGGTGCGGAGCTCGTGGGAGGCGTCGGCGACGAGCCGGCTCTGGGCCGCGAGCGATCCGGCGAGGGCCTGCTCGGTCGGGGCGACGACCGGGCGCGTGAGGAGCCAGGCCGCGAAGGCCGCCAGCGCGGTGCTGGCGAAGCCGACGAGCGCGAGGGTCCACCCGAGGTCGTGGAGGTCGTGGTCGACGCCGCTGAGGGAGCGGCCGATCTGCAGGCCGCGGAAGCTCGTGCTCGGCAACGCCACCGTGATCACGCGGAAGTGCTGACCGGCGCCGGTGCGGTCGCTGTGGGCCGCGGCGCGGGCGCCGCGACCGATGACCTCGCGGTCCGCGTCGGTGACCTGGAAGCCGGGCCAGTCCTTCGCGCTGATCGCGCTGTGGCCGTCACCCAGGATCACCTGGAACGCCGAGGCGCCGTCGTGCCCGGTCTGCTTCGAGAGGGCGTCGAGCCCGGCCTGGACCTGCGCGGTCGACACCTTCGCGGGCTGCACGCGGCTCATCGCGCGGCCCTGGTCACGCAGGACCCCGTCGACCTCGCCCCGCAGCGAACTGCGCATCGCGACGAAACAGATGCAGGCGCTGAGGGTCATCGCGACCGCGACGATCACGGCCAACACGACGGCGACCTGCGTGCGGAGCGTAAAGCGACGCTCCGGGCGGTTCATGCGCCCTCGCGGAGGACGTAGCCCATGCCGCGGACCGTGTGGAAGAGCCGCGGTTCGCCGTGCTCCTCGGTCTTGCGGCGGAGGTAGCCCATGTAGACGGCGAGGCCGTTCGCGGCCGGGCCGAAGTCGTAGCCCCACACCCGCTCGAAGATGAAGGGGCGCTCGAGCACCTCCAGCGGCCGCTCGAGGAACACCTCGGCGAGGAGGTACTCCGTCCGCGAGAGGTCGAGGAGCCGGTCGCCGCGCAGCACCTGCCGGGCGGTGCGGAGCATGCGCAGGTCGGCGAAGGCGAGGTCCGTGACGGCGGGCGTCTCGACGCGCCGCAGCAGGGCACGGAGCCGGGCGAGGAGTTCGCGGAGCGCGAACGGCTTGGGGAGGTAGTCGTCGGCGCCGGCGTCGAGGCCGGCCACGCGGTCGTCGACCGACTGCAGCGCGGTGAGCATCAGGACGGGCGTGGTGGTGCCGCGGGCGCGCAGCGCGCGGCAGAAGGCGAGGCCGTCGAGGACGGGCATGGTCACATCGGCGACGATCGCGTCGACCGGTTCGGTCTGGAGACGGTGGAGGGCGTGGGCGCCGTCGCCGGCGTGGAGCACGGTGTAGCCCTCGAGTTCGAGCGCACGGCCGAGCGCGGTGCGGACCGCGGGCTCGTCGTCGACGAGCATCACGGTCGCCTCGGGGCGCGTCATCGGGAGCGGCGCCGGGCGGCGACCGTCGTGGGCAGGGTGGGCGGCGGGGTCATCTGGGGGCGGCAGCGTGGCGTCGCGCGTGTTCCCGTCTTCGGACGGGGCGGCGCGATTCCCGCCCGGAGGGGCGGGTTCTTAGGGGATTCTTAGGTTCGCCGCGGCGGCCGCCGGGATGGTGAGAAGTCTAAGGAAGGCGTTTGGGAGCGGTATGAGGCCCGCGGGCTGCGGCCCCAGTTCTCCGGCGTTTCGCGACTTCGGGTGCGCACCGCCGTGAGATTCCGTCGAAGCGACGCCGCCGCGCCGATGGGTCATCGCAAGCTTCTCCGCCCGGTGACCCGTGGTCGCCGTCCCCCCCGACATCGAAAGGCCGGCCATGCCACTGCGCAAACGAGGCACGCTCATCCGCATCGCCGCCGCGTTCACGATCGCCCCGGCCATCGCTGGTGCGACCGCGTCGACCGCCTCCGCGAGCGGCCTGTTCTCGTTCCTCTTCCCGACCGTCACCCCGGCGGCCACGAAGGCGACGCCCACGCCCACGCCGGCACCCACGCCCGCGCCGACCCCGGTCGCGACGCCCACCCCCACGCCGGTCGCGACGCCGGCGCCGACGACGCCCGTCGTGACCACGGCGCCCGCCCCGGACAGCACCCCGAAGAGCGCGGACGCGGTCGCCGACGTCGTCGCGGATGCCGTCCCGGCAGCGGCCCCGATCGTCGACGCGGTCGCCGACAAGGTCGTCGCCCCGGTCGTCACGTCGAAGGCCACGGGCTGCGTCGAGCAGCCGACCACGAAGGCGTTCTCGAAGTACGGCGACAAGGCCGACTACTCCCCCGCGCCGGGCGGCACGTTCGAGTCCGGCACCGAGGGTTGGACCCTCGGCAAGGGCGCGTCGATCGTGTCCGGGAACGACAGCACCGGGGTCACGTCGGGGAGCAGGTCGCTGAAGTTGAACGCGGGCGCGATCGCGACCTCACCGGAGTTCTGCGTGAGCGAGGCGAACCCGTACTTCCGGTACGTGGGCAAGGCGACGGGCTTCCTCAGCACGTACCAGGCGCTCGTGCTCTACCGCGACGCGGCGGGCACGCTCACGCAGGCGCAGTTCCAGTCCTCGACGGACCTGCAGCTGCTGCCGGGCCTGTGGAGCCCGTCGCAGTTGAGCCCGCTCGCGATCAAGATCCCGCTGCTCTCGAACGGTTCCCACGCCACCGCCACCGTGCAGATCGTGCTCGCCTCCCTCACCGGTGGCGCGCAGATCGACTCGGTGATGGTCGACCCGTACCGCCGCGGCTGAGGACCACCCGTTGCCCCGAAACGACGTCGAGCCGGAGCCCCGCTCGTGGGGCTCCGGCTCGCATGACGGTCAGGTGAGAGGATCGTCAGCCGCGGCGGTAGGGGTCGACCATGACGGAGTCGATGGTGACGCCGACGTTGACGACGCTCGAGGTCGCGCCGAGACCGATGTTGGACGCGGAGTTCGCGATGCCGGTCGCTCCGCCGACGATCTGGCTGATGCCGTTGTTGCCGAGCACGCCGGTGGTGATGTCCGACCCGAGGTTTGCCGGGCTGGCAACGGAGAACTTGATCTGCACGCTCGCGCTCTTCGTCGACGCGTTGAGCGGGATGATCGTCGCCAGCGGGCTGTTCGGGGACGCCGCCCACAGCGCCGGCGTGAGCGACAGCGACTTGGACGAGACGATCTCGGTCTTGGTGACCGCGCCGCGAGCGTCCTTGTAGACGACGTCGGCGATGAATCCGGCCGCGCCGACGTTGTCGACCTTGTACGCGAACCGGAAGTGCGGGTTCGTCTGGTCGATGCAGAACGACGGCGACACGGCGGTCGAGCCGATCGGCATGCGCAGCGCCTTCGAGCCGGCCGAGATGCCGAGCGTCTCGTTGCCGCTGGCGATCGCGGCGGAGCCGGTCACGGTCCAGCCGGCCAGACCGTTCTCGAAGTTGCCGCCCGGCGCCAGGGAGTAGTCGGCCTGGTCTCCGTCGACCCCGCTGAACGCCTTCGTGGTGGGGAGCGGCGTGCAGGTGCCCGCGGCCGCAGCCGTCGGTGAGGATGCCGCGCTCGCAGCCGCGGGCGCAACGGCAGCCAGCGCGGCGAGGGTCAGCGCCGGGAGGAAGAGGTGGGTCTTGCGTAGGGGCACGGTAAGAGCTCCGTTGAGGGGGAAGTACCGCTCTGCATCGGCACGATGCACCCAAGAACTGAAGAACGTTCGGTATGTACGCGGGAGGGGCAGAAACCGGAATTACCCTTCCGGCAACTGGTCGCCCGCCCTCCGTTCCCGTGGTGGGGCGGGCCGCTCCCCGCGTTCAGCCCCGTCCTCGCGCCCGCGAACGGGCGGGCCGGCCGCCTAGTACGGCGGCTGGTCGTTCCACCACACGCCGAGCTGGCGGAACGCGGTCCAGAAGGCGCGTTTGGCGGATTCCTCGTCGAGGGAGACGTTGATGTCCGGGGCGACGATCGCTTCGCTGGCGGGCGTGAAGCGCTGCACTTCGCCGGGCGCCCATTTGAGCGGGCGGGAGAGCGGCACGTCGAGGGCGTTGAGCGCGCCGAGGGCGCGTTCGCCGAGGACCATGATCACGCGCGGTTGCACGATCGCGATCTCCCGGACGACGAGGCGGGAGAGGGCGGAGTCGGTGTGTTCGTCGTCGACCTTGGGGCACTTGACGATGAGCGTGCCGTAGATGGTGGTGGGGTCGATGTCGAGCCGTTTGAGCGACGCGAGGATGGCGGCGCCGGCGCGGCCGAAGAAGGCGACGCCTTCGCGCATCTCGGCTTCGCTGGGTTCGTAGCCGATGAGCATGATGTCGGCTTGCGGGTGGCCGCTGGAGAGGACGGGCGCGCGGTCGGATCGCTGGCAGCTCTCGCAGGCGCGTACTTCTCGTTCGACCTCACCCAGTTCGCGGATGGCCCGCTCCAGGTACTTCTCACGAATCTCGTCGTCCGCAATGCGCACGGGGTGGTTTTCGTCCCCTTGAGGCCTGGGCCTGTCCTTGCAGGTCTGGTTGCGGGCCGCACGGGTTCGTGCGCGGCGGCCGGGCGGGCAGGTATGACGGGGCGGGTGTCGTTCGCGGGCGGGTGACGGGTCGGCGTCAGCGACCGTCGACCGGCCGTCAGTGCCTGAGCGTCTTGTGCGTCGGGGTCACCTTGAAGCCGGCCGAGGGCGTTGCGGTGACGGTGACGACGACCGCACGCGTGCGGGAGGCGCCGGCTGGCAGTTTCACGCGGACCGAGAAGCGACCGCTGCGGAACGGCTTCACCGACCCGGTGCGCGTCGTGGACCTGCCTCGCGTCGTCTTGCCAGCGAGCTTGACGGTGACCTTGGTGGCGGAGCCTGCGACCACGGAGCCGCTGATCGCCACGCTCGTCGGACCAAGCTTCTTCGGGAACGTGACCTTCAGCTTCGCCGACCGCTTCGTCGCGGGCGGGGTGGGCGTCGGCGTCGGGGTCGG
This sequence comes from Patulibacter sp., assembly GCA_031119595.1. GTDB lineage: Bacteria > Actinomycetota > Thermoleophilia > Solirubrobacterales > Solirubrobacteraceae > JAGIBJ01. The sequence continues at coordinate 5,528 of JAVHXX010000223.1, forward strand.
TGGCGGCGCCAGCTCGAGCGGAATCGCACCGTAAGGACCGACGTTGCCGGCGTCGTCCCGGAGCGCGACCTCGAGGCGGTAACTCCCGGGGGCCGGCAGCGCGACCACGTAGTTGCCGGTGTTCGTCTGCGACGGAAGGTCGTTGCATCCCGCGGCCGTACAGAGGCGTGGGAGCAGCACGCGATCGCCTGGGTCGCCGACGTCGACCCGGATGCCGCGATAGGCACCGTTCGTGCCGACGAGCGTGAGGGTCGGCGCAACCGGCAGGACGGCGTCGCGGCGGAACTCGGCCCAGTCGCTCACGCCGACGTTGCCGGCGACATCGGTCAGGGTGACCCGGGCCCGTACCGTTCCGGCTGGGTCGTAGACCGCGATCGGGACCCCGCCGGGGAGCGTCGAGCCCTGATCGGTGCAGACCTCCGGGGCGTTCGCCGAGAGCACGCACGTGGTGACGGTCGCGGACGCGAGCGGCGAACCTCCGGTCGGGAGTGTCCAGTCGAGCACGCGGTACGTCTCGGCCGAGAGCCCTCCGCCGGTGAGGTTCGTCGCGACCGGCGGCGTGGTGTCGACCTGCACTGCCACCGCTGGGCTGACGGACACGTTTCCGGCTCCGTCGACGGCACGGGCCTGGATCTGGTGCGTACCGTCGCCGAGTGCGGCGAGCGCCGAGGTCCCTGCCGACCCGCCGAGTCCAACGGAGCCACCGGCCGACGGCTCCGAGCACGGCAACACGCTCCAGTCCACGCAGTGCGTGTTCGCCGTGGTCGCGACCGCCTTGTTTCCCTCGACCAGCCCGACCGAACGAAGCCCCAGCTGATCCGACCCGGCGTACGAAACCGTCGTCGCAGGACCGACCCACCCCGAGGCGAGGCCCGAGACCGTCGGGGTCGAGACGGAGGGCGGCGTGTTCTCCTCGACGGTGACGGTGGAGGAATAGATCACGGCCGCGAAGTCGTAGAGAGGCCCTTCCCCGTAGGGACACGGGCTGTCAACGCACCAAGCGGCGAGATCGAGTGTGTGGGCTGGAGGGTTTAGGGCTCTATCGAGACCGCCGGGGTGTTCGTCGGCACACTCACTCAATCCGTTATGGACGTCGATCGCACAGTGATCAAGCTCCTCGTTTGAAGTGTCTTGAGTCAACTTGATGACCCAAGATTGATCCAGCGATTGGAGTCGCCGCTGATACTGGATCGCTCTCAGGTTTGCGCCCGGGGGAGCGATAAAGCGGAGGCCGACTTCTCGGCCGGAAGCCGCAGAGGTGGCACCGACGTGCGGCAACACGGGCCTGATGCCGACACCGTGCGAGAAGTTAACGCTCCCATCAGAATCTGAAGCCGACGAGCCGCACAGATCTTGGAGTTCCGTCTGTCCCAGAGTCTTCGCCGAGTACTGCCACGCGGTACCCCTCAGAGCGCTTGAGGCCGAGCAACTCTTGACGCCGTACGTCCCGGCTGTGGCCGTGGACGGACTCACAACGCAGGTCATGATGAGAAGTACCGCGGCCCTGCCAAGACGCTCAGCAGCGTTCACCGGGACAGCTTCGCATGGCCGGACAGAGAACGCCACGATCCGTTTTCTGCCGTAGCCCAGAACTCGAAACTCAACGGTCGGGACTTCAAACGCTTCCTCACCGACGTACCGACGAAACCGATGCCTACCGAAGCGCCGGGCGTCCGCACTTTCACAAACAAGCGACCGCCGCGACGATCCGTTCGTGAGATGACCAGACGCGAGCGTTTCCAACGAAAGGAGGCCCGCGGCCGCCAGAGAGCGGTTCGCGAAGGTGAGCTCGAACCCGAAACGACAGGCGGTACCGCACCGATAG
>JAVHXX010000224.1 GCA_031119595.1 Patulibacter sp.
ATTCCCCATACGGAGTGGGCTCCCCCGACGGCACGGGCGCATCCGATCCAACCGACACAGCCCGAGCCTAAACGCCCAACCGACACCACCGCCCCCACCCCACCGCGGCCCATCCCACAGCAGAACGGGCCACCCAAAGGGTCCGCAGCCTCCCCCGAGACGTCTGCATCGGGCTCGTCTGAGCGGCCCACGCCACCGGACACGCAACGGGCACCCCGAGCGCCCGTCGGTCCCGGGCGAGCGGCCTCGCTGGCAGGCGGGGGAGCCGTGGGGTGGCCCCCAGGGCGGGCCAGCCGGCGAGATGTACGGTTCTGGCCGCCAGGCCATAACCGGACCTCTCGATCGGAGCCCTGGGGGCCACCCCACGGCTCCCCCGCCCCGCCACCGTGGCCACCGAGCCCGGGAACGAAAACGGGCGCCCCGAAGGACGCCCGTTTCAAGAGTCAGATGACTTCAGAGGCTCAGACGAGCTCGATGAAGACCATCTCGGTCGAGTCGCTGCGGCGCGGCCCGAGTTTGAGGATGCGGGTGTAGCCGCCCGGACGCGTCGCAAAGCGCGGGGCGACGTCCGAGAACAGCTTGCCGACGATGAACTCGTCGTGGCCGAGCTTCTTGAGGGCCTGACGGCGCGCGTGGAGTGTGTCGTCCTTGGCGAGGGTGATGAGCTTCTCGACCTCGGGCTTCACAGCCTTGGCCTTGGCGGCCGTGGTCTTGATGCGGCCGTGCTCGATGACCTCTTTGGAGAGGTTCTGGAGCAGCGCCTTGCGGTGGGCGCTGTCGCGGGAGAGCTTGTGGCGGGTCTTCTGGTGACGCATGGTCTGAGTTCCGGTTAGTCCTCGCGCAGCGAGAGTCCGCGCGCCTCGAGAGTTTCGATCACCTCGTCGATCGACTTGCGACCGAAGTTCGGGATCGCGGAGAGTTCGCTCTCCGACTTGGTGATCAGGTCACCGATGGTCTGGATGCCGGCGCGCTTGAGGCAGTTGTACGAGCGGACGCCGAGGTCGAGCTCCTCGATGAGGATGTCGTCCATCGGGGAACCCGACGGGCCGGTGGTGAGGCCGGCAGCCGGGATCGGGTCGAGCTCGGCGACGGGCCCCTGACGGAGCTCCTCGACGCGGTCGGGATCGGTGAAGATGGCGAGCTGCTGGATGAGCACCTCGGCGGCCTCGCGGAGCGCACCCTTGGGATCGATCGAGCCGTCGGTCTCGATGTCGAGGGTGAGCTTGTCGAAGTCGGTGCGCTGGCCGACGCGGGCCTGCTCGACGGCGTAGGCGACGCGACGGACGGGCGAGAAGATCGAGTCGATCGGGATGACGCCGATCGGCTGGTCGGGCGACTTGTTCTCGTCGGACGGGCGGTAGCCACGGCCGCGGCCGATCGTGAGGTACATCTCGAGTGACGTGCCCTGCTCGAGCGTCGCGATGTGGACCTCCGGGGAGAGGACCTCGACACCGGCGGGGAGGTCGATGTCGCCGGCGGTGATGACACCGGGCCCCTTGGCGACGACCGAAGCCTCGATCTCGGTGGCGTCGGAGTGCATGCGGCAGACGACGCCCTTGAGGTTGAGGACGATGTCCGTGACATCTTCCTTCACGCCTGCGATGGTCGAGAACTCGTGCGCAACGCCCTCGATGCGGACGGAGGTCACGGCAGCGCCGGCAAGCGACGACAGGAGCACGCGGCGGAGGGAGTTGCCGAACGTGTAGCCGAAGCCACGATCAAGTGGCTCGATGGTGAACGAGCCACGGGTCTCTTCGACCGTCTCGCTCTTGATCTGCGGCACTTGGAAGTCGAGCATGCGTGTCCTGGGGGTCAGTGCGGAAGGGACGCGACGCCCTCCCCAAGGACGTCGCGTTGTGAATGAGTTTCAGGGGGCTGCTCGACGGGGCGGGCGAGCAGCCCGTGGGTGCGTTGGCTAGACGCGGCGCCGCTTGCGCGGGCGGCAGCCGTTGTGAGCCTGCGGGGAGACGTCGCGGACGCTGAGCACTTCGAGGCCGGCAGCCTGGAGCGAGCGGATCGCCGTCTCACGACCGGAGCCGGGGCCCTTGACGAAGACTTCGACCTTCTGGAGACCCTGGTCGATGCCCTTGCGGGCAGCGGCATCGGCGGTCACCTGTGCGGCGAACGGGGTCGACTTGCGCGAACCCTTGAAGCCGGCACCACCGGCGGACTCCCAGGCAATGACGTTGCCCTGGGGATCCGTCAGCGAGACGATCGTGTTGTTGAAAGAGGTCTTGATGTGGGCCTGGCCGAGAGGAATGTTCTTCTTCGGCTTGCGGCGGCCACGCGCGGGGCGCTTGGGAGCGGGCATCGTTTCCTGGCTACTTCTTGCCGGGCTTCTTCTTACCGGCGACCTGCATGCGCTTCGGGCCCTTACGGGTACGCGCGTTGGTCTTGGTCTTCTGACCCCGGACGGGGAGACCACGGCGATGACGGATGCCGCGGTAGCAGCCGATCTCCATCAGTCGCTTGATGTCTTGGGAGCGCTCACGGCGGAGGTCACCCTCGACGCTGCGCTGCTCGACGGCTGCACGGAGGCGAGAGATCTCGTCCTCGGTGAGGTCGCGGATCTTGCGATCCTTGTCGACGCCGGTCTCCGCGAGAATGTCGTTCGCCGTCTGGCGACCGATCCCGTAGATGTAGGTCAGACCGACCTCTGCCCGCTTGTTGAGCGGGATGTTGATGCCTGCGATACGGGCCATACGCTTATCCCTGACGCTGCTTGTGACGCGGATTCGTGCAGATGACAAGCACCGCGCCGTGGCGACGGATGATCTTGCACTTCTCGCACATGGGCTTGACCGACGGACGGACCTTCATGAAAACCTCAGAGGAATGGCGCCGAGACGAAGGAACGGGTGTCCCGAGCGCGACGGCGAAAGATAGCAGAACCACCAGGCGCGCCGTAGCGCGCCGCCGCCGCGTGCGCTAGAGGCGCTGGACGCTTGGCAGCCGGAGCAGGGATCCTGCAGTCGAGACCGCTCAGCTTAGCGGGTTTTGACGAGCGGGTACCACGGGGTCAGGATCCGGGGTCCGTCGTCGGTCACGGCGATGGTGAATTCCTGGTGCGCGGCGAGCGAACCGTCGACCGTGGTGATGGCCCAGTCGTCGTCGCCGACGACGACGTCGTGGCCACCGGTGGTGACCATCGGCTCGACGGCGATGACCATGCCGTTGGTCAGCCGGGCGCCGCGGCCGGGCTTGCCGTAGTTGGGGACCTGCGGGTCCTCGTGCATGCTCCGCCCCACCCCGTGGCCGACCAGCGAGCGGACGACCGACAGGCCGGCTTCCTCGACGACGGTCTGCACGGCGTGGCCGATGTCGCCGACACGGTTGCCCGGGACGCACTGCTCGACGGCCGCCAGGAGCGACTCGAGCGTCTTCTCGCTGAGATGCGACGCCTCGTCGCTGACCTCACCCACCGCGTGGGTGATGGCCGCATCGGCGACCCACCCGTTGAGCGTGACGCCGCAGTCGATCGAGACGAGGTCGCCCTCCTCGAACTTGCGCTTGTCCGGGATGCCGTGGACGACCATGTCGTTCGGGGAGATGCAGAGCGTGGCCGGGAAGCCCTGGTAGCCCTTGAACGACGGCGAGGCACCGCCGGCGCGGATCATCTCCTCGGCAGCGCGATCGAGCTCCTTGCCGGTGATGCCGACCCGGACCATGTCCGAGATCATCTCGTGGACCCTCACGAGGAGGTCGCCGGCCTCGGCCATGGCATCGAGCTCGGCGGGGGACTTGGAAACGATCATGCGACGGACATCCTTCTCCGGAGCACGCTAGCGGCGCTCCGGCGACGGTGAGAGCTAGATGCGGTCTTCGAGGCGCAGCGTGGCGATCTGCGCGCGGATGTGGTCATGGACCTCAGCCGGCGGGCGAGCACCGTCGAAGCGGCGCAGGATGCCCAGCTCCGAGTAGAACGCGACGAGCGGCTCGGTCTGCTCGTGGTAGACCGCGAGACGCTTCTTGATCGTCTCGGGCTTGTCGTCGTCGCGCTGGATCAGCCGGGAACCGTCGACGTCGCAGACGCCTTCGTTCTTCGGCGGGTCGAACTCGATGTGGTAAACGCGGCCGGTCTTGGCGCTGACGCGACGACCGGAGAGACGGCGGACGACCTCGTCGTCGCTGACGTCGATGAGGAGCACGGCGGTGAGGCTGCGACCCAGGCCCTCGAACTCGGTGGCGAGCGCCTCGGCCTGCGGCACCGTGCGCGGGAAGCCGTCGAGGAGGAAACCGTCACGAGCGTCGCCGGAGGCGATGCGCTCGAGGATGACGCCGATGATGACGTCGTCCGGGACGAGCGCTCCGGCGTCCATGAAGGTCTTCGCCTTCACGCCCAGCGGCGTCCCCTCCGCTACGGCTGCACGCAGGATGTTGCCGGTCGCGATGTACGGGAGGTTGAAGTCCTCGGTGATCCGCTCCGCTTGGGTGCCTTTGCCGGCACCGGGCGGACCGAGGAGGATGAGGTTGAGCTCGGCCACGGGCGGCGGAAGTTACACAGTTCGCGAGCCCCGCGCGCTCCGGATGGTCGCAGCGGGGTCGCAATGAGGCGACGACGGGCGCGTCAGCGCCCGAGGTAACCCTCGTAGTTACGCATCATCAGCTGGGCTTCGAGCTGCTTCATCGTGTCGAGGGCGACGCCGATCACGATCAGCAGCGAGGTGCCGCCGAAGAAGAACTGCGTGTTCGTCTGGTTGATGATGAGCGTCGGCAGCGCGGCGACCGCGGCGAGGTACAGCGCACCCGGGAAGGTGAGCCGCGCCAGGATCCGGTCGAGGAACTCCGCGGTCGGCCGGCCCGGACGGACGCCCGGGATGAAGCCGCCGTACTTGCGGAGGTTGTCGGCCTGGTCCGTCGGGTTGAACGTGACCGCGGTGTAGAAGTACGTGAACAGGATGATGAGCAGTGTCTCGAAGATGAGATACGGCGCATGGCCCGCGACGAAGAAGTCGGAGATGTCCTGACCCCAGGAGGTGCCGACCAGCTGGCCGATCGTCGCCGGGAAGGCGAGGAGCGACGCGGCGAAGATGACCGGGATGACGCCGGCCATGTTGACGCGCAGCGGCAGATAGGTCTGGCCGCCGGACATCATGCGCTTGCCGATCACGCGCTTGGCGTACTGGATCGGGATGCGGCGCTGGCCCTCCTGGATGTAGACGATCGCCGCGATCACGCCGAGCGCGAGGAACGGCATGATCACCTTGAAGACCTGGTCGGAGGAGTTCCACCAGCTCGAGACGCCGCCCGGGAGGCGGGACACGATCGAGGCGAAGATCATCAGCGAGATGCCGTTGCCGATGCCGCGCTGGGTGATCAGCTCGCCCATCCACATCACGAGCATGCAGCCCGCGGTGAGCGACAGCACGATGATGAACACCGGGATGAAGGTGAAGTCGGGGATGAGCTGCTCGCCCGCCGACTGGCTGAGGCTGCGGAAGAGGAACACGTAGCCCACGGACTGCGCGAAGGCGAGGCCGACGGTGAGGAAGCGCGTGTACTGCGTGATCTTGGTCTGCCCCACCTCGCCTTCCTTGGAGAGCTTCTCCAGGGAAGGCACGACCACCGTCAGCAGCTGCAGGATGATCGAGGAGGTGATGTAGGGCATGATCCCCAGCGCGAACAGCGCAGTACGCGCGAGTCCGCCGCCGGAGAACGTGTTGAGGAGCTGCAGCACCCCGCCACCGGACCCCAGGGATTTCTGGAGGCTGTCGATGGCGTCCGCATTGGCCCCCGGTACCGGGACGTGAGCCCCGAGGCGGTACAGCAGGAGGATGAATGCGGTGAACAACACCTTCTTGCGGATCTCCGCAACGGTGAAGGCACTGAGAACGGTGCGCAGCATGAGAGGGCTGAGGCTACTCGGAAGCGTCGGCGTTCGTGGCGCCGATGAGTTCAACGGTGCCACCGGCGGCCTCGACCGCCTCGCGAGCGGACTTGCTCGCGCCGTGGACACGGACCGTCAGCTTCTTGCTGAGGGAGCCGTTGCCGAGGAGCTTCACGTCGATGCCCTTGCGCGTGGCCAGACCGGCGGCGACGAGCGTCTCCGGGGTGACCTCCGAACCGGCTTCGAAACGCTTCTCCAGGTCGAACAGGTTGACCGACTGGGTGTGCGTCCGGAAGGGCTCGAACGGCATGGACTTCTTCATGTGCGGGCCACGCAGCTTGCGCAGGCGCATGTGGGTCGGCATCTGGCCACCCTCGAAGCGCTTGCGCTCCTTGGAACCGGAACGCGAGCCGTAGCCCTTCTGGCCACGGCCAGAGGTCTTGCCGAGGCCCGAGCCCTCGCCGCGGCCGACGCGCTTGCGCGACTTACGGCTGCCCGGCGCCGGGCTGAGGCTGTGGAGGCCGATCTCGTTCGGATCGAACGTGGGCTGGTTCTGCTCAGTCATCGTGGACCTGGATCAGGTGACGGACGCGGTGGAGCATGCCACGCGTCTGGGGATTGTCCTTGACCTCGACCGTGTGGCCGATGCGGCGCAGACCGAGGGAACGAAGCGTGTCGAGCTGGGTCTTGTCGGACCCGATCTTCGACTTCGTCTGGGTGACCTTCAGCGCGCTCATGCCTGCTCCTCCTCGACCTTGGCGTCAGCGGCCGACTCGGCCTTCGTGCCTTCGGTCGCGGATTCCTGGACGTTCTCGCCGGCGCCGGCGTCCTCGAGGGACGCGACGGGGGTGTCGAGCGCAGCAGCCTCGGCGTCGGGCGTCTCGGCAGCAGCCTCGGCGTCCTCCGTCTTGGCGGCCTTCTTCGCAGGGGCCTTCTTGGCAGCCGGCTTCTTCGCCGGAGCCTTCTTGGCCGGAGCCTTCTCCTCGGCGGCTTCCTCGGCGGGAGCCTCGACGACGGCGGTCGCACCATCGGCGGCCGCAGCGTCAGCCTCGGCACCGTTGCGGCCACGCTGCTCGCCGGAGAGTCCGAGGACCTCGGCGACGGTGATGCCACGCAGGTTGGCGACCTCGACCGGCGTGCGCAGCTCGCGCAGGCCGGCGATCGTCGCCTTGACCAGGTTGATCGGGTTCTGCGAACCGAGCGACTTGCTCAGGATGTCGTGGATACCGGCCAGCTCGAGCACGGCGCGAACGCCGCCACCCGCGATGACGCCGGTACCTTCGGAGGCCGGCTTGAGCAGCACGCTGCCCGAGTTGAACTCGCCGAGCACCTGGTGGGTGATCGTGGAGCCGTGCTTCGGAACCTTGAAGAGGTTCTTCTTGGCCTGCTCGACGCCCTTCTGGATCGCCAGCGGGACCTCGTTGGCCTTGCCGTAGCCGATGCCGACGACTTCCTTCTCGTCGCCGACGACGACGAGTGCGGTGAAGC
>JAVHXX010000225.1 GCA_031119595.1 Patulibacter sp.
CGCCCGCACCGCGCCGTCGCTCGATCGGTTCGCCGCCGTGGTCGCGCGGCCGGAGTATCCGTTCCAGGGCGGGACCCGCCTCTTCGGCGCACCCGACTGGCTCGAGGGTGAATGGCGCGCGAACGTCGACGCGATCCGGCCGCCGCTCACGACCTTCCTGCGCGCCGCGATCCACGAACGCCTCGACGGGTTCGTGATCCCGGGCCCGCCGAACGCGAGCACCGGGGGCCTCACGCGGTGGGTCGACCACCTGACCTCGGCGCTCGACCTCCGTGCACCGAACCTCGAGCACCACCGCTTTTCACCGTTGTCGCGCCGCGATGCACCGGATTTCGCGCCAGACGAGCCGTTCCTGCTCGTCCGACGCGTGCGCTGATCTACACTCCAGCGCTCGCCGGTCGTCCCGCCGCGCATCGCCACCCACCCGGATCCCGCCCGCCCATGCCCTTCCGCCTCGCCGCGGCGACCGCCCTCGCGGCCGCCGCCCTCTCGATCGCCGCACCGCTCACCGCGACGGCCGGCACGTCGGCGATCATCGCGCCGTCGTCGAAGCTGATCGTCGTCGGACGGTCCGTCGCCGGCCTCAAGCTCGGCGCGGAGTACGGGGCCATGGTCAAGGCCTGGGGCGCGCCGAAGCGCTGCGCCGCCGACCGCTCCACGTGTCTGTACTACGCTCGCGCCGGCAGCGCGCACGCCGTGGTCCGGTTCACGAAGGGGGCCGTCACCACGCTCGAGCTCGCCGCCGATCCGAAGAGCCACCAGGCCGGGACGTTGAGCGGGATCCGCGACGAGATCGGCGTGCGCGTCGGTCTCAAGAGCCGCGACCTCGCCGCCGCCTACCCGGCAGGCAGCTGGCACAGCTCGTCCGTGTTCGTGATCCCCGGCCCGGCCCACGGTGAGACCGTGTTCGAGTCGACGAAGGGCAAGATCACGACGCTGATGGTCCGGGTCGCCCCGGACTACCTCGCGTCGATCGGCTAGACGGCCACCTCGGCGGCGCGTGTCGTCGCCGGCTCCCAGCCGATCGCCGGGGCGATGTGGTCGGCGATGGTCTGCAGCATGCGGGCGTTGTAGTCGACGCCCAGCTGGTTCGGCACGGTGAGCAGGAGCGTGTCCGCGGAGCGCACGGCCATGTCCTTGCTCAGTTCCTCCGCGATGACCTCGGGCGAGCCGATGTAGTTGCGACCGAACCGTGACATCACGCCGTCGAGGATCCCGACCTGGTCGCTCTGCCCGCGACCGCTGCCGAAGTAGCGACGGTCGAGGTCCGACACGATCGGCAGCACGGAGCGGCTCACCGACACGCGCGGCGTGCGCTCGTGACCCGCGGCGATCCACGCGTCGCGGTAGAGCGCGATCTGGTCGGCCTGGAGCTGGTCGAAGGGCACGCCCGTGTCCTCGAGGAGGAGCGTCGAGCTCATGAGGTTCATGCCCTGTTGGGCGGTCCACGGAGCGGTCGCACTGGAGCCGGACCCCCACCAGATGCGGTCAGCGAGGCCGGGCGACTGGGGCTGGATCGCGAGCGTCGCCGACGACCCGGCGGCCTTTGCCATCGGCTCGCCCTTGATCGCCGCGAGGAACACGTCGGTGTGGTCGCGGGCGACGTCGGCGTCGGTCTGGCCTTCCGCCGGCACGTAGCCGAAGCGCTCGGAGCCGCGCTCGGCCGGCTCCGGAGACCCACGACTCACGCCCAGCTGCAACCGGCCTCCGCTGATGAGGTCTGCAGCGGCAGCTTCCTCGGCCATGTAGAGCGGGTTCTCGTACCGCATGTCGATCACGCCGGTGCCGATCTCGATGCGCTTCGTCCGCGCCCCGACGGCGGCGAGGAGCGGGAACGGCGACGCGAGCTGCCGCGCGAAGTGGTGCACGCGGAAGTAGGCGCCGTCGATGCCGATCTCCTCGGCGGCCTCCGCCAACTCGATGCTCTGGATGAGGGCGTCCGCGGCGGTGCGGGACTCGGACCCTGGCGCCGCCTGCCAGTGGCCGAACGAAAGGAATCCGATGCGCTTCATGACGATCAGCCTAGCGCAAGCGGACCGCGGTCCGCTATCGCTGGCGCGTCAGGGTCGCGCCTGGAGTCCGAGCACCGCCGCCATGAGGTGCACGTCGTCGACGAACTCGAGCAGGCTGAGGTCCGGGGTCGGCAGGCCCAGGCTGTCGACGGCCCGCAGGAGCGCGAGGTGTACGCCCCACGTGGTCCCGGGAGGGGCTTCGAGCAACGGCACCAGTCGCTCGATCGCCGCGGACGCCCGGAGCTCGGCGAGGGCGTCGATCGCCCCGACGCGCAGGTCGTCGCGTGGATCCTCCTGGGCGAGCGCCTCGAGCCGCAGGACGGCGACCTCCGGGTGCGCGTGATGCACGTAGCTCGCGAGCGCCTCGCGCGCCGTGTGACCGAAGCTCTCCATGACCCGCGTCCACAACGCGTCGGCGACGGCCGGGGACGCCGACACCGACGCCAGCGTGTACCCCGCGGCCTTGCGCACGGACCGGCTCGGGTCGCCGAGGAGCGTCTCGAGGTCGCGGGTGCGCTCCCACGTGGCCAGCGGCGTGGTGCCGATGCTGCGGACGTCCGGGTCGGGGTGGCCGAGGAAGGCGTCGGCGAGGCGGTGCCTGGCGTCTTCGTCGAACGGTGCCCAATCGATCGCGTGGAGTTGGCGACGCACGTCGACCCAGCGGCCGTCGGCGTCGTCGAGCAGCGCCCGGACCTCGGCTTCGGCGACGACGACGCCGGGCTCGACCTCGATCGACAGCCGCGGCGTGACCGGCTCCTCGGGCTCGGGCCAGGTGACGAGGTCGGCGATCGGCGTCATCCAGGCGCGCAGGGCGGCGCCACCGTCGGCGTCGTCGCGCACGGCTGCCGCGGCGATCCATTCGAACGTGCCACGGACATCCTCGAAGGCGGTGTCCGCCGCCTCGGCGATCTCCGGGTCGTCGGTGCCGCGAAGGTCGGCGAGCGCCCGGATCACGCGGCGGGTCGGGTAGTAGTGCAGCGCCGAGAGCACCTCGAGCACGACGTCACGCTCGGGGTCGTCGAGGGCGCCGAGCAGTGGGAGCTCCGCGGCGACGGGCTCGTTCCAGAGGAGCACGTCGGCGGCGATCTCTCGGACCTCGGGATCCGGGTGATGGAGGGCGTCGATCGCGGGACGCACGAAGCCCGCCTGGTCGAAGCCATGGGCCGTGGTCGCGAGCGCGTACGCGAGCAGCGGATGCGTGGGGTCCGCGACGACGCCGAGGAGGATGTCGGCCTCGGTCGGCCACATCGAGAGGAGGGCGTGCCGCATCAGCGGTGGGTCGCCGGTGGCCCACCAGCGGCAGCGCTGCTCGGAGGTGCCGGTGTCGTCCGTGGAGCGAAGGGCGTCCGACGCCCCGTTGCGCCAGGCCACCGGGAGGGTCACGTCCTGGAGCATCGCGCTCAGCGGGCCGATCGCCCGGTGGTCCTCGAGGTGGGCGAGCGTCTCGAAGGCCTCGTCGCGCTCGTCGTCGTCCGTCGACGGATCGGCGACGACGTCGAGCAACACGAAGGTCCAGCTGCGGTCCTCGGCGTCGCGCACCTCGTCGTGGTCGCAGTGCGCGTGCATCGCTCCAGCGTACGACGCGACCCCACCGCCGTCGCCGGCGGGTCGGACGTCCGCGGAGCCGGACGGCCGCAAGCCGCCACGTGAGCACGCTCACTCACGTTGTTTCGTAATGCTTTCGATAGTAGATTCGTAGCCGCTTCGTAAGAGCCGCTCCCACCGTCCCAGTCCACCACCGATCCGAGGAGGCGAAGCAGTCGTGCCACCACGTTTCTTCCGTCACGGCGAGCTCCCGCTCGTGCTCCTGGCGCTCCTCGACGAGACGCCGCGCCACGGCTACGAGATCATGGCCGAGCTCACACGGCTCTTCGGGCCGCGGTATCGCCCCTCGCCGGGGTCGATCTACCCGGCGATCGAGGCCCTCGAGGCCGAGGGCCTCATCCGTGGCAAGCAGACCGGCGACCGCGTGGTCTACCGCCCGACCACGCTCGGCGCCGACGCCCTCGAGACACGGGCCGAGATGCTCGCCGCGCTCGAACTGCGCACCGGCGTTCACGTCGGCGGCCCCACGAGCCAGTCGTTGGATGCGATGCTCACCCGCTTCAAGGCGCGCCTCGCGCCCCTCTCCGGCCATGTCGACCCCGAGGCCGCCGCCGTGATCCTCGCGCAGGCCGCCCTCGAGATCGAACTCCTCAACCCCATCCATCGCCCTGCTCGAAAGGCAAGGAAGCACCATGTCCGATGATCCGTTCGCACGCGCCGTCCAGCGCGCCCAGGCCGCCGAGCACGCCGAGACCCAGGCGAAGCGCGAGCGCCGCGAGCGCGCGGTGTCGTCCGGGGCGCGGACCAGCTTCCGCGTGCACTTCTCCGTGTTCGTGGCGGTGAACCTGCTGCTCGTCGCGATCTGGGCGACGACCACGCCGGGCTACCCGTGGTTCCTGTGGCCCCTGCTCGGCTGGGGCGTCGGCGTCGTCGCGCACTTCGCCGCCGTGCAGAACCACCTGGGTCGGCGCGCCCGGCCGTATCCGGCGGCGACACCGGTAGCACCCACCCCGGCGCCGACCCCGGCACCCGCGCCGGCCTCCGTCGACGTGACCAAGGCGGCCGGGGGCCCCACGGCCAAGGAACTCTCGCGGCTCGCCGAGCTCCACGCCTCGGGCGTGCTCGACGACGACGAGTTCCGCGCGGCGAAGGCCAAGCTCCTGCGTTGAGGTCCGGCGCAACCGGTCGGCCGGACTCCGGCCGACCGGCGAGCGATACTGCGGCGATGTCGTCGCCGCCGCTCGATCTCGCCGCGCTGCCACAGGCACCGGGCGTGTACCGCTTCCGCGACGCGGCGGGCCGCCCCCTCTACATCGGCCGCGCCGTCGATCTCCGCCGGCGGGTGCGGTCGTATTGGGGCAGTCAGCGCGGCCGTCCGCGCATGCGCCGGATGGTGCCGCAGATCGTGGCCGTCGAGGTCGCCGTGTGCGATTCCGACCACGAAGCGGCGTGGCTGGAGCGCAACCTCCTCGAGCATCGCAAGCCGCGCTGGAACCGCGCCCGTGGCGGACTCGAGACCCCCATCTACCTTCGTCTCGACGATTCCCCGCGGAGTCCGTCGCTCACCGCGGTCCATGCCGTCGACGACCACGTGCGGCACTTCGGCCCGTACCTCGGCGGCAACCAGGTCCGCCTGGCACTCTCGGCCCTGTCGAGCATCTACCCGCTCGCGTATGCCCGCGACGGCCTGACCGGTGCGGAACAGGCGATGGCGGCGGCCCGAGGCGTCCTCCCGGACGACCGCGACGCGATCGCCGGCGCGCTCGTCGCCCTGCTCGAGCGCAGCCCGGGCGCCGCCGCCGACGCCTACACCTGGCTGCTCGCCCGCCGCGATGACGCGACGAAGGCGCTCGAGTTCGAGCTCGCCGGCCGCCTCCAGGCGCAGCTCGAAGCGCTCGAGTGGCTCACGAGTCCGCAGCGCGTCACGACCCAGCACCCCGTCGACCATGTCGCGGCGGCCTGGGCAGACGGAGTCCTCGTCGAGTTCGGGATCGTCGCCGGGCGCGTGAAGACGTGGACGCAGCGTGCATGTGCTGTGGACGACGCCGATGTGGCCGTCGCGGCGACCCGCCCCGAATGGGTCGACTTCGCGCAGCGCAACGCCGAGCTCGCCGCAGGACTGCACGCGCTCCACGGCGTGCCGCCGGTGGCCTGAGTCGCAACCCGGTGGATTGCGGCCGCGGCCGAGCCGCTGGCCCGCGCGCCTACGCGTGCAGCGTGCGGGCGAGGACGGCGGCCTGGGTGACCTCCGCCTCGGCGAGCCGGGCGCGACCGGCGTCGGTGATGCAGGCGTAGATCCCGCGACGGTCGTCGACGCAGGAACGCCGCTCGACGAGCCCCTCGTCGTGGAGGCGCGAGATCAGGCGCGACAGCGCGCTCTGACTCATGTGCACGTCGTCGACGAGCTGCTGCAGACGACAGCCCATGTCGTCTTCCGTGGCCAGGCGCGACAGCGCCTCGAACTCCGTGACCGAGAGGCGGTGACTGCCCTGGAGCTCCCGCTCGAGAGCGGCGTTGATCCGGGCGTGACGCGCCAGGAGGTCACGCCATTCCGCTGCAAGGGTCGCGTTCTCGGTGGTCATGGCCCGTCCCATGATAGCGCGACGAAGATGCGTGCGACTTCATTGCATGCGCAGACAATGCATGCACATGCATGTATATTGCTCGACCATGAGCGATTCACACGTCCACAGCGACCATTTCGGAAAGGCGGCCTGGGCCTTGCTCCTCGTCGTCTGCGGGGCCGTCTTCCTCGACGGACTCGACATCTCGATGGTGGGCGTGGCCCTCCCATCGATCGACGCCGACCTGCACATGTCGACCACGAGCCTCCAATGGGTGGTGTCCGGGTACGTGCTCGGCTACGGCGGCTTCCTCCTCCTCGGCGGGCGCGCCGCGGACCTCCTCGGGCGTCGGCGGGTGTTCCTCGCCGCCCTCACGCTCTTCGCCGCGGCCTCGTTGCTCGGCGGCCTCGTCAGCGACGGCACCCTGCTCATCGCGACGCGGTTCCTGAAGGGCATCGGCGCGGCCTTCACCGCCCCGGCCGCACTCTCGATCGTCACGACGACGTTCGCGGAGGGTCCGGCGCGGAACAAGGCGCTCGCGATCTATGCGGCGACCGGCGCCACCGGGTTCTCGAGCGGCCTCATCTTCGGGGGCGCACTCACCGAGATCGGCTGGCGGTTCACCTTCTTCGTGCCCGTCGTGCTGACCGCCGGACTCATCGCCCTCGCCGTGAAGTTCGTGCCGACGCACACCGCCGACGCCGACGACCACCGCACGATGGACCTCCCGGGTGCGGCGCTCATCACGGCGACGATGCTGCTGTCGGTGTTCACGATCGTCGAGGCCCCGAACGCCGGCTGGACCTCGGCCCGCACGCTCGGCTCGGCGGCCGCGATCGTCGCGCTGCTCGCGGCATTCATCGGTGTCGAGCACCGCACCGCGCATCCGCTCGTGCGGCTCGGCATCTTCCGCTCGCCGCGGCTGCGTCGCGCGAATCTCACCGCGATGACGGTCTTCGGGGCGTGGATCGCGTTCCAGTTCGTGGGCACGCTCTACATGCAGCAGCTGCGCGGCTGGTCGGCGTTCGAGATGGCCGGCGCGTTCCTCCCGGCCGGTCTGCTCGTCGCGTTCGGGTCGCCGCAGTCCGGGAAG
>JAVHXX010000226.1 GCA_031119595.1 Patulibacter sp.
CCGCACACGCGGTTAGCCTCGGACGACCTATGCCGTCCGAGACCTCCCTTCTCGTCACGTGACCCCTCGGAAGCCGAGCGAGGTCCGGGGATGGCTCGCTACCCAGCCATCCCTCGACGAGATGCGAGCGTCGTTTCCCGCCGAGTGGGAGACCGTCGAACGCGAGCTCCGAGCCGTGGTCGACACCGGCGACCGAGCCGCCCTCACCGCCTACGCGCGGCAGCTCGCGACCCCTGCGCCGGTCCGCCCCGGCAGCAAACCCTCACGATCGGGCCTCGACGCGAAGACCGCCGCGACGGTCCGCCAGCACATGGCCGCGGCCTGGATCCGCAACCTGAGCCTCAGCGCCGCGACCGGTGTGGAGAGCGGGACGGTCCGGTTCGGCAAGCGCGAGGGCACGATCATCCAGAAGCTGCTGTTCGCCCAGGGCCTGGAGCGCAAGCCCGTCTCCCTGCGGACCTTCCGCCTGCTGTGGCCGCGGCTCTCCGAGCGGCGTCGCCTCATGCCGCTCGTCCAGCCGCAGGGGATCTACTGCTTCTACTCCTCCAAGCTCGTCCGCGAACTCGGCAACCTCATCGACGGCCGCCCCGCCCTCGAGATCGCCGCCGGTGACGGGACCCTGTCGCGGTTCCTGCGCGACGCCGGCACGGACATCACCGCGACCGACGACCACAGCTGGAGCGCGGTGTCGTTCCCGGAGGACGTCGAGAAGCTGGACGCGTCGAAGGCCCTCGCGACCTACCGACCGGAGGTCGTGCTCTGCTCCTGGCCGCCCGCCGGCAACACCTTCGAGTCCGCGGTCTTCCGCACGCCCTCCGTCGACACGTATGTCGTCATCGGCAACCGCAGCCCGGGCGGTTGGGGCGATCACACCGCCTACACGAACCAGCGCGACTTCGACCTGATCGTCGACGAGCGTCTCTCGGAGCTCGTGCTGCCGCCCGAGATCGAGCCGCTCGTCTACGTGTTCCGGCGATCGGCGACCGAAGCGCCGCAGGACGCCTGACCGGCGACGCGGACCGCGGCCGTCACCAGCTGCGCGTCATCCCGCCGTCGACGAGGATCGACTGCCCGGTGACATAGCTCGCGGACGCTCCGCAGAGGAACGCCGCGAGCGCAGCGCATTCCTCGGGCGTCCCGACCCGGCCCGCGGGGACGTCGCGCGCCGCGGCCTCCTCGAGCGCCTCCGCGCTCGGGTACCCGGACCGCAGCCGGTCGGTGCCGATCCGTCCCGGCAGGATCGCGTTGAAGGTGACGCCGTCCGCGGCCACCTCGCGCGCGAGGTGCTTGAACGCCGCCAGGAGGCCCGGCCGGTTCGCGTTGCTGAGCTGCAGGCCCGGCAGCGGCTCGACCGCCGCGCTCGAGGAGACTGCGACCACGCGCCCGAAGCCGCGTTCGCGCATCCCCGGCAGCACGCGGCCGATCAACGCCATCGGCGACACCACGAGCGTGCGATGCGCGGCCTCCCATTCCTCGGACGTGAAGGCCAACGGGTCCGGGTCGCGGCGCGGCCCGCCGGTGTTGGCGACGTACACCTCGACGGGTCCGAGGTCGCGCTCCACCGCGTCGACCAATCCGCCGACGGCGCCGAGATCTGCGGAGTCGAACGCGTAGCCGCGAGCGCCACCGCCGAGGTCGGCGGCCGCCGCGCCGGCCGTGGCGGCGTCGCGGCCGGTGAGCGCCACCCGAGTGCCCTCCGCGATGAGCGCCGCGGCGATCGCGCGGCCGATGCCACGGCTGCCGCCGGTGACGAGCGCCACCCGCCCGTCTAGGCCGAGATCCACGGTGCCTGCTCAGGTCGCATGGAGCCGAGGCTAGCCTCGCGTCCATGAGCGACGACCACCAGCAGGGCCCGATCACGCCGATCGCCGACGCGCCCTCCCCCGCCGACCCCGGCATCCGCATCGGCCACGTGCACCTGCGCACCGCCGACATCGACCGCGTGAAGGACTTCTACGTCGGCGTCCTCGGATTCAGCGTCACCGCCGAGGCGCGCGACGTCCCCGGATGGGGCACCACCGGTGACATCCTCTTCGTCGCCGTCGGTGGGTACCACCACCATCTGGGCTTCAACACCTGGAAGTCGAAGGACGGCGCCCCGCAGGCCGACGGCCACACGGGCCTGCACCACGTCGCCCTGAACTACCCGACCCGTGCGTCGCTCGGCGATGTCGTGCGGCGACTCCGCGAGGTCGACTGGCCGTTGCGCCAGGTGTCCGACCACGGCACGCACCTCGCGATCTACATCTCCGACCCCGACGGCAACGACCTGGAGCTCGCCTGGGACCGTCCGTTCGACGAGTGGCCGCGGAGCGCCGAGGGCCACGTCGAGATGCTCTTCGGCGACGACGTCGACCTCGACGCGCTGGTCGCCGAGTCGCTCGCCTGACGCGCCGGCGGACGCGAGGCCCGGGCGCCGATCGCCGCGCCGCAGGTGCCGCACGCGGGGCGCCCGACCGGTACTACTTACCCGTCCGTTCCACGCCCCCGCTGTCCCCGGAGCTCGCTCTCGCATGTCCACTCGCTCGCCACGTCATCTCGCGCGTCTCGCCGGCCCCGTCGCCGTCGCCGTCCTCCTCGCGGGGTGCGGCAGCAAGACCGACGACGCGGCCAAGGCGACGTCACCCGCCCCCGCCTCCGCGGCGGCCACGCAACCGGGCGCGCCCGCGGAGACCGGTCATGCGAACCCGGTCGATGCGGCGTTCGTGCGGGAGATGATCCCGCACCACGAACTCGCAATCGAGATGGCGAGCTATGTGCGCAAGCGCTCCTCGCACGCCGAGGTGAAGGCCCTCGCCCAGCGCATCTCGACCACGCAGCGCGACGAGGTCACCGAACTGAAGGCCGCTGCGAAGCGGCTCCACGTGACGCTCCCGGCCGGCGACGGCATGCCGAGCGCGGCCCAGATGCGTGTCGACTCCGCGACGCTCGGCATCCCGTCGGTCGGGATGGGGATGTCGATGGACCCCGCGATGCTGAAGTCGGCGCGTCCGTTCGACAAGGCCTTCCTCACCGACATGATCCCCCACCACCAGGGCGCGATCACGATGGCGCGCGCCGAGGTGGTCCGCGGCGGCGACCAGGAGCTGAAGACGCTCGCCGGTGGGATCGCGGCCACCCAGAACGCCGAGATCATCCAGATGGCGAAGTGGCGACTCGCCTGGTACCCGGCGAAGTCCTGAGCGCCCCAGGGCGACGGCGGGCGGCCGTCGCCGGGCCGCTCAGCCGAGGAAGTCGTCCGAGCGGCGCAGCTTCTCGAGATCGCGTCGGTCGCGCTTCGTCGGCCGGCCCGTGCGCGCATCGCGCTTGAAGACCGGCTGGTCGAACTCGCTCGGCGCGGTCGGTGCGGGCGTGTGGTCGACGAAGCAGGTCGCGGCGACCGCAGCGCTAACCCGCTTCTCGATCACCTTCACGACCTCGAGGTCGCGCTTGCGGTCGCCGACACGCGCCACCACGCGGTCGCCCGGCTTGACCATCGTCGCGGCCTTCGCCTGCGTGCCGTTGACCGTGACGTGCCCGGCCCGGCACCCGTCCGTCGCGAGCGAGCGGGTCTTGTGCGCTCGCACCGCCCAGAGCCACCGATCCACGCGTGTCGTCTCCACCTCCCCATCGTGCCACGGCGCGCCCGGTACGCACAGGAACCAGCAATTTCGGGGGTTTTCTCGACGAGTTTCGGTTTTCTCGCGCCGAGGCCGAAGCGAACCGCGGCCCGGTTCCCTCTCGGGCGGGTGATCGCGGTCACGGAAACCGTCGCTGAGCAGGAAGAACCGCCAATTCACGGTTTACCCCGGAAACCGGCCCAGTGGCCATGAAATTCGCCCCCGACATCGGCGATTTCACACCCCGGAACACCGTTCGGACCCCCGTTTCGCCCGTAACTGCGGGCGATCCGCCGAAGGGGTGTGTAGCTTGGTCACCCCGTAGATCCCCAAGGAGGTTCTCTCATGACCAAGCAGGAGCTCGCTCAGAAGGTCGCTGCTGACGCCGACGTCAGCCAGGCCCAGGCGAAGGAGATCATCGACGCCACGTTCGATGCCATCACCGCTGAGCTGAAGGGCGGCGGCGAGGTTGCCGTCAGCGGTTTCGGCAAGTTCTCCGTCAGCAAGCGCGCCGCCCGTGAGGGCCGCAACCCGGCCACCGGCGAGACGATCAAGATCGCTGCCAGCAACGGTGCCAAGTTCAGCGCTGCTGCCGCGCTCAAGAAGTCGCTCAACTAGCGAACGCTTCGCGTGAAGTCGTGCGCCGGGCCCCGTGCCCGGCGTGCGGCCTCCGCACCCGGCCGACCCCGAACGTGTCGGCCGACCCCGGGGACGTCGCGGCCGCACCAGGCCCGCCGCCCCGCCGGCCGCTGCTCTAGGCAGCGCCCTCCACGAGCTCCTCGGCGAACCGGGCGAGCCGGCCGCCCTGCCAGGCCAATGGCGACTTTCCTGCCTCTTCGACCTCGAGCCGTGCGCCGGGGATCGCGGCAGCCCATCGCTCGGCCACCGCGAACGGGTGGCTCGGATCGATCTCGTCACGACTCCCGACGATCACCGTCGGCGTGCTGATCGAGGCGAGTTCGTCCATGCTGTCGAACGGCGACGAGCCCGGAATCCCGTCCAGCGCGTCCGCGAGGGCCGGCAGGTTCGTGTGCCGACCGATCCGCTGGCGGATCGCGAGCCCGACCTGGTCGCGGTAATCCGGCGGCAGCGTCTCGAGGTGCGACGCGCGGACGAACGCGTCGATCGGATCCGGGCCGCGGAGCGCCGCCGCGAGTTCGTCCCACGCACTGCGGTCGCCGGCGTTTGCGCCTGGCAGGTGCGCGGGCGTGATCAGGACGAGTCCGGCCACACGCTCCGGGTGGTCGAGGGCGTAGCGCACGGCCGTGTGCGAGCCCATCGAGATCCCGAGCAGGACCACCGGCTCGCCGGCGGGGTTGAGCTCCTCCACCGCCGCATGGAGGTCGTCACGCAGCGCCGCGTACGTGTAGTCGGAGGGGCCGTCGCCCGCGCCCGACGCGCCGTGGCCGCGCGCGTCGTAGGCGACGTTCGCGATGCCGCGGCGATCGAGGTGCCGCGACCCCATCACCGTGTAGTGACGGGTCGCGGTGAGCCCGTGCAGCATCATCAGGCGGACCGGCCCGTCGTCCGGGCCGCCACGGGTCCCGGAGATCGTAGGGCCGGGGCCGTGGATCGTCAGCTCGGACATGCCGACGACGCTACCGGCCGCCCGGGCCGCGGCGTCGCCGCGGGCTCCGGACGACCTCGGGCCTCAGGCGGAGACCCAGACCCGGCCGACCGAGTGGAACCCGATCGCCTGGGCGGTGGCGTAGGTGAGGTCGAACTCACGGGCGCCCGCGAACGGGCCTCGGTCGACCACGACGGCCTGCGTCGAGCGGCCGCGGTAGCGGACGGTGAGCTTGGTCCCGCAGGGCAGGGACTTGTTGGCCACGCCGCGCAGGCCGCGCGTGAGCGTCTGGCCGCAGGCGGTCCGCTGCCCGAACAGTCCGGGTCCGTACCACGAGGCGAGCGTCTGCCGGAGCTGGATCCGGCGGACGGTGCCGACCGCGATGTCGTTCGTCTCGATGCCACCGTCGGTGCGGTGTACGAGCAGGTGGAGCTTCTCTCCGCGGTTGGCGGTACCGGTCAGCGTGATGCGCTCGCCGGGCTGCACCTCCGCGTCGTCGACCTTTCGGCCCTCCGACCCGACGCGTAGTTCGACGGCGACGGGTGAGGTCAGGCCGCGCACGCGGACGGAGACGGTGGTCGACCCCGAGGTCGTCAGGTCCCGTGAGAGCACGTGGACGAGGCGTGACGGATCGGGCGAGCCGGCCGTTCCGGAGGGCTCCGGGGTGGTCCCGGCCGGGGCAGGCCCGGCCGCCACCGCGGTTGGCGTCGTGGACACCCCGCCGTCGAGTGGAGCCGCGGAGAGCAGCGCCGTCGAGGCGACGGCGGTCTGCGCGGACGCAGCGGCGGGGAGACTCGCGGCAGCCGCGAGCATGGGGAGTGCAGCGCGTGAGAACGCGCGAAGCGATGGGGGCATGGTTCCTCGAGTGGTCCGCCTACGAGGTCAGCTGACGGGCTCGCGGTGGCAGACCACTGAGATGGCCTGACTGATGTCCGCTACGCGTGGCACGCCACGCGATTCGCCCCGTGCCGATGTGGTGCACATCGGCGGTGGGTCCCCCGCTCCAGGGCCGCAGGGCAGCCCCGAACTCGGCAGTTCGATTACCGGAAGAACCCTAGGGAGCCGTTCCGCGGAGTGCGCGTGAGGCAGCGCACAGTGCGGAGAAATCCCCTTGACGGCAGGGAATCACGGCGCTATCTGGCGCCGCGATCGGGGGCCGGTCGGCCCCGGCCGCTACGCGAACTCGGGTTCGGGAAGCGTGTCGGCGACGAGGCCGCGCATCTTGACCAGCCCGAGCCGGATGCGGCTCTTGACGGTGCCCAGGGGAACGTCCACCCGACGGGAGATCTCCTCGGCGGTGAGCCCGCCCCAGTACGCCAGGACGACGGCTTCGCGCTGTGCCTCGGGAAGCTCGCGGAGCGCGCTGCGCACGGTCACGGCGCGCTCGTCCGCGATCGCCGCCCCCGCCGGTTCGTCGGCCTGCATCGGCTCGGCCCGCTCGACGACCGCCGTGAGGCGGTCGTGCGCGCGACCCGCGGCCTGTCGCTCACGCCACAGGTCGAGCGCGCGCGAGCGCGCCATGAGCCGCAGGTAGGACGCGAGTTCGCCGCGCGAAGCGTCGAACCGGTCCGGTCGGCGCCAGAGCCGCACGAAGACATCGTGGACCACGTCGTCGGCCTGGGGTGCGTCCTTCGTGATCCGCAGCGCGGCGTGGAAGACCGTCTGCCGATGCTCGCGGTAGACGCGGTCGAAGGTGGTGGCATCGGCGATGTTCATGACAGCTGGTCCTCGAGCGGTGAAACCTTGCGCTCATTCTATGCCAAGAACCTTGCAACCTTAAACAACGACCCTGGCCACTCCCGGCCACGGCGTCGTTCACGCTCGGCGTACCGAGCATACGTAGGCTTGACATCGCGCGTTGAAGGCTTGTTGAAGGTTGCAGGCTCATCAACCCGGGCCGCGACGGCCGACCGTCACCGCGCCGCCCCCGGCTACGATCGACCTGTGCAGCGCGTCCTCCCCGCCATCGCCGCGTTCGCGCTGGTCATCGTGGGAGTCGGGGCCGGGATCATGCTCCTGGCCTCGCGCGACCACAGCTCCAT
>JAVHXX010000227.1:0-4371 GCA_031119595.1 Patulibacter sp.
CTGCAGTGCTGAGTGATCCGTTCTGATACTGCACGGCGAGTTCTCGCGTGCGCTGGAGCATCTGATGAACCGAGTCCATCGCTCCTTCAGCGGTCTGGACGAGCGAGATGCCGTCCTGCGCGTTGAGCCCTGCCTGGGCAAGTCCGCGAATCTGACCCCGCATACGCTCCGAAATGGAGAGTCCGGCTGAGTCGTCGGCAGCGGAGTTGATGCGATAGCCCGATGAGAGCTTGTCCATCGACTTGCCGGCTGCGGTGGTCGTGCGGTCGAGATAGCGGCTGGCAGACAGCGCCTCGACGTTGTTTTGAATCCTGATGGACATTTCCGTCCTTGGGTCGTCCTGTTTGGGAGTGTGGGGTAGAGGGTTGCTGGTGAGTCCAGTTGACTACGTCTTCGGCTGCTCCGGCGCAGAGTTGACCGGTGCATTCGAGGACTCATTGGACCGCGAAGCAGTCTCTTCAGTGTTTGTCGGGTCTTGTGCCTTCTTCCGCGCGACCGTGCGGACGGAAGGACGATGCGGATTGCCCGTTCCGGCGCGGACCGGCACCTTCGGCTCCGGCAGTTTGGTCGTCGCGGAGCGGGCGGCGGCGGCGTTCTCCGCACGCACGGCCTCCCAGATCTCCTCGCGGTAGACGGGCACCGAGCGCGGAGCCTGGATGCCGAGCCGGACGCTCGATCCGCTGACCTCCATGACCTCGAGGATCACGTCCTCGCCGATGACGATCTTCTCGCCGACCTTGCGGGTGATGTTCAGCATGCTGCTTCTCCTCCTTGGATTCTTCGAGGGTCAGGCCGCGCTGGACGCGGTGGCCGTCGAAGCCGAGGAATCGGCAGATTGCGGGAAGAGTGGAGCACGAACCGGTGCGGCGCCGGCCTCGTTGATCACCTGGAAGCCGCGACGGCCCGAGATGAGGATCGGGGCGCGCAGGTTCACCGAGCAGTCGTTCGGGTCGTCGGTGGCGCGCACGGTCACGTAGACGGCGGTGTCGTCGTCCTCGGAGAGTCCGATGCGCTCGGCCTCACCGTCGCTGATCTCGACGGCGTAGTCGACGAACACGGGCCACGGGCTCATGACCGGCAGGGCGAAGGTGGGGTCGTCGAGCGAGTGGAGCCAGACGAACGCGGACTCCTCGCCCTGGCCGAGCAGCGCGAACCGATGGCTGTCGATGCCGATCAGGCCGAAGGGGAATTCGATGACGCCCTCCTCCGCGATCTCGACGGTCCCGAAGCGGGGGCTGTTCAGTGTGATTGGCATAGATCTCCTCCTGCCACGCTTAACGCAGGAAGTCCATGAGGGACTTCTGGATGATGTTCGCGCCGGCCGTCAGTGCCGCCTGGTACGCGGTCTTCTGGGTCGACAGCGCCGTGATCGCCGACGGCATGTCGGTGTCCTCGACACCCGAGAGCTGCTTGGTGACGTTGAGGCTGATGTCCTGGAGGCGGTCGTCCGCGAGGTTGGCCCGCTGCAGGACGGCGCCTGCGGAGGTCCGGGCGGTGATGACCTGGTCCAGGTTGCTGTTGATCGAGGCGAGGTCGGTGGTCTGCAGCGCCTGGATGTCGGCAGCGGTGTTGCTGTTCAGGTGCGCGATCGTCTGCCGCATCGTGTCGAAGAGCTTGCCGTCGCCGGGGGTGCCGCCGAAGACGTTCCCGCCGGCCTGGTTGATCTGCACGGACTGGCCGGGGCCGATCGTGCGGACGACCGCGTTGTTGTCGCCGGCGTAGGCGTCGGACGCGCCCGCGGTGTAGGGCTTCGTGTTCGAGGCCTGCCCCGAGAAGACGTACTGGTCGCCGAACTTCGTGTTCGCCGAGGCCTTCATCTGCTCGAGCAGCTGGTTCATCTGCGAGGCGATCGCCTGGCGGTCCGAAGCCTGGAGGGTGCCGTTGCCGGCCTGCACGATGAGTTCGTGCGCGGTCTGGGCGAGGTCCGTGATGGAGCTCAGCGCGCTCTCGCTCTGCGTCGCCCAGCCCTGCGCGGCGGCGACGCCGTCGCGGGAGGCGTTCGTGTCGGCGAGGGTGGTGCGGAGTCGAAGCGCCTTGTACGCGCCGGTCGGGTCGTCCGCGGCGGACTGCATCTTCGCGCCGGAGGTGACCTGCGAGCTCGTCTTCGCGATCTCGCGGTTCGCGTTGCGGACGTCCGTCAGCAGCTGCGACGACATCATGTTGCTGGTGATGCGGAGGGGAAGGCTCACAGTCCGACCTTTCCGGTGCGGTTGATGAGCTGGTCGAGCATCTCGTCCATCGTCGACATCGCGCGGGCGGAGGCCTGGTAGCCGCGCTGGAAGGTGATGAGGTTCGTCATCTCCTCATCCAGCGACACGCCGGACACGCTCTGCTGGCGCGAGGTGACGTCGTTGACGAGCGAGATCGACAGCTGTTGCTGCGCGGTCGCGTTCTTGGAATCGGCACCCACCTGGACCACGAGGTTCTGGTACGAGGTCTGCGCGGTGCCGTTCTGGAACTGCGAGAGCGCCGTGGCGATGTCGTTGGACTCGGCGGCGGTGCCGGTGCCGGCCTTCAGCGTCGTCGCGGTGGCCGCGACGGTGAGCGTGGAGGCCGTGTTGCCGGTGAAGAACGGGGGCGTGGTGCCGTAGACGCCGTTGACCGTCGACGCGAGCTGCGAGGCGACGTTGTCGAGGGCGGCGCGGTACGTGCCGATCTGCGCCTGCGTGTTGATCAGGGCGCCGAGCTGTCCGCCCGGGTTCGTGAGCGTCTGCGGCCAGTTCGTGGTCGAGGTCGGCGTCGAGCCGTCGACGAGCGGCTGGGCGGCGTCGCCGAACTTCACCGTGATCTTGCCGTTGCCGTTGTTCGTGACCGAGACCTGCCCGAGAGTGGAGAGCTTGTTCAGGATCAGGTCGCGCTGATCGAGCATGTCGTTCGGCTGCTGGCCCGCGGCCGTCGCGTTGCCGATCTGGTCGTTGAGGGTGGCGAGCTGCTTCGTGTAGTTCGCGACGTCGCCGTTGGCGGCGGTCAGCTGCGAGTACTCGGTGGCGGCATCGGACTGGATCTGCGAGAGGTTCGCGTCGAGCTGGCTGAGCTGGTCGGTGACGGCCTTGGCGGCGGAGATCACGCCGACCTTCGCGCCGGAGGACTGCGAGGCCGAGGCGAGCGAACCGAACGAGGTCCAGAGGTTGTTGAGCTTCTCGTTGAGGCCGTCGTCGGACGGCTCACCGATCGCGGTGTCGGCCCGCGACAGGGCGGTCGCGGTGGTCGCGCGGTCGCCGAGGAGCATGTTCTGGGTGCGCGCGGAGACGTCGAGGTAGTTGTCGCGGACGCGGTTGTACGCGGTGATGTCGACGCCCTGGCCGAGCATGTTCGTGCCGCCGGTCGTCGTGACGCCGGCCACGAGGGTGGGCGCCGCCGTGGCGACCGCGGTCTGCCGGGTGTAGCCCTCGGTGTCCGCGTTGGAGATGTTGTGCGACGTGACGTCCAGCATGCGCTGGTGCGCGAGGAGGCCGCGAAGGGTGGTCTGGAGACCGCCGAAGCTCGAGATCGTCGTCATGGATCAGGCCCGTACGTTGAGCATGCTGTAGGTCTGCGGTGCCGACGCCGCGGGGCGCACCGCACCGGCCGGCGGCGCGTAGGTCCCGTTCGAGCCGTCGTCCGGTCCACCCATCAGGCGGACGAGATGGTCGACGAACGCGAGCTCCTGGCGCATGAGGGCGCGGGAGACGAGGTGCTCGTCGCGGACCTCGCGCAGGACGCCGCGGAGGCGGTCGCTGCGCTCGCGTGCCTCGCGGGCGGTCGCGGGGTCGAGGAGGGAGCAGAAGGCATCGATCGTGATCGCGCTGCCGTGCACGCCGAGGCACTGGCCGGCCTTCGTGAGGAGGGCGGTGCGGTCGGCCTCGAGGCGCCCGCGGGATTCGGTCTCGGCCTGGATCTGCCCGACGAGCGCGAGGACCGACTCGACGTCACGCATGCGGATCGCCCGCGCCTGCTTGAGCACGAGGTCGAGCATGCGGTCGGCCGACCGGAGCTGGTCGTCGAGGTGGCGGAGGAGCGCGAGCCCGAGCGGGCCGGCTTCCTGCGGGCTGAGGACCGGGACCGTCATGCGGTCACGCCGCCCTGGCCGGCGTCGGTCGAGGCATCGGCGGTGGCAGGCGCCGCGGTGGCGTCGGCGGTGCCGGCCGAAGTGGCGCCGGTCTTCGAGGCCTGCGAGAGGCTCGAGGTCGTCGCGCTCGGGTACGAGGTGTCGAGCTGCTGGGCGAGGCCCAGGCCGCCGTTGTTCATGATCGCCGTGGCGAGCGTGTCCGGGAGGGTCTGCTTGAGCATCTGCGTGGAGGCGTCGTTGCTGAAGCTCGAGTCGCTGCCGGAGTCGTCGGAGGAGCCGTTCTCGTCGGTGAGGCCGATGTCGACTACTGGACCTTCCACGAA
>JAVHXX010000227.1:4381-7203 GCA_031119595.1 Patulibacter sp.
TTGCTGAAGCTCGAGTCGCCGTCCGAGTCCGACGAGGAGGCGCTGTCGGTCATGCCGGTCGTCGCCATCATCGACTTGGTCAGCTGGCCCACGAGCACGCTCTCGAAGCTGAGGGCGGTCTGGTAGTCCTTCTTCTGCTGCTCGGTGCCGTTGCGGATGGCCGCGGGCAGGTTCGCCTCGTCGACGACGGGCGCCCCGGACGACGTCGACGACGTCGTGCCCTGCAGCGAGGAGAGGCTGCTGGTGATGGCGCCCAGGCCGCTCATCGCTTCACTCCGATGGCGGTCTCGGCGACCTTGTCCTGCGTCGTGATCGCGCGGCTCGCGAGCTCGTAGGCGCGCTGGCTCTCGATCATGTTGGTCATGGTGTCGCCGAGGTCGGTGGCCGAGGCCTCGACCGCGTTCTGCACGATCGTCGAGCCGGACTTGACCTGCGCGGCCGGGCCGGACTCGGCCGTGACCTGGAAGGAGGTGTTGCCGACCGGGCGGAGCTTGTCCGGGGCGACGACGTCGAGGATCTTGATGGTGCCGATCTTCTTGCCGTTGCTGGTCACGTCGCCGGTGGGGGCGATGGAGATCTTGCTGGCGTCGTCGCCCTTGGGGACGACGATCTTCGGGTCGAGCAGCTGGCCGGTGTCGGTCGAGAGGCGACCGAGCTTGTCGACCTGGAGGTGGCCGTCGCGGGTGAGCGACTTCGAGCCGTCCTGCTCCTGCACCTGGAAGTAGCCCGTGCCGCTGATCGCGATGTCGAGCGGTTCGCCGGTCTGCTGCAGGGCGCCCTGGATCTGCGAGCGACCCATGTCCGACACCTCGGCACCCGTGCCGAGCTGCGTGCCCTTGGTGGCCAGGCCGCCCTCGCTGTAGAGGAGGTCGTGGAATCCCTGGCGGACCGGCTTGTACCCGGTCGTGTTGACATTGGCGATGTCGTTGGACAGCGAGTCGAGACGCGCTTGCTGCGCGTACATCCCAGCTGCCGCTGCGTACATCCCTTCGAGCATGGTTCTCCCTTGAGAGAAGGTCTGCCTCCGCATAGCGGTCCGGCGATTCCTTCGAGTTCTCCTCTTTGGTCGGCTGGTCGAGACAGTTCCTTGAGTCAACCTGAGGAGCACCGGTCGAATGTCCAGTGGCTCATGCGCCGCAATCGCGGGCGATCGTGGTGTCTCCCTGACGCTCACGTCCTCGAGCATGGGGTGCGACCAGCGCGTCGTGGCGCCCAGACGCCGGATCGCGGACGAACGGACGGTCGCGTGGTCGCGCCGTCGTGGGGCGTCGCGGCGGCTGCCGCCGCTGCGCCGGATGGAGGTGCGATCGGGTGGGTGCGGGGGTGGCGGGGGCGCGTCGGCGATGAGGCCGGGCCGGCGCTGCGAGGCGGGCCGGTCCGGGTGGTCCGCGGTGCGGCCGTTAGCCGCGGATGTTGCCGACCGAGTTGCCCTTGCCGAGCGACTCGTCGATCGTCTGGAGGGCCTTCTGACCCGCCTCGATGGCGCGGAGCGAGGCCATCATGTCGATCGTGGTGCGGGCCGCGTCGACGCCGGAGGCCTCGAGCGAGCTGGTGCGCACGATGCCGGTGTCCTTCCCGGTCGCGGTCCCGGTGAAGTTGTTGTCGCCGACCTTGCGGGCGTTCGGGACGGCGTACACGCCGACCTGTCCCGCCTGGATCGTGCCGTCCTTCGCGACGGTGATCGGCTGGCCGGTCGGGCCCATGACCAGGTTGTTCTCCTGGTCGACGAGCTGGCTCTTCGCGTTGGCCTGGAACTGGCCGTTGCGCGTGAACTCCTTGCCCTGCGGCGTCTGGATCTGGAAGTACCCGGTGCCGGAGATCGCGACGTCCAGCGGGTTGCTCGAGTCCTTGAGGACGGTCGGGCGCAGGTCGGTCGTCTGTTTCGTGATCATCGCGCCGGCACCGATCGTGCCGACCTGGCTGCCGGTGGCGAGGTCGGTCACCATCAGGTCGCCGAAGGACGACTGGCTGACGTGATCGGCCTTGTAGCCGGGGGTCGTGGCATTCGCGAGATCGGCAGAGATCTGGTCCTGCCGGGCCATCTCGGCGATCATGCCGGAAGCTGCAATAGAGAGACCGCGTTCCATTGCCACTGCCATCGGACGGCCTCGGACCCACTTGAGGAGAGGTTGGGCCAGTTGAGAGGTTTGTCCACTGCGGGTGCGCCCACCCGCTCTCGGGGTGCCTCTCACGCGCGAGCGTGCCGATGTACGGGCCATGACCATTCCCGCGATCGAGGCTGCCGCGCTGCGTGGCGGGATGCAGTCGGTCTCGGCGGAGATGCCGGGGTCGCCGGCGCAGCCGCTGCGGGTCGGCGAGGTGATCGCCGGGAAGGTGATCCTCATGCCGGACGGCCAGCGCGGGCTCTCCATCCAGGGCGTGCCGATCAAGGCGACCGTGCCCGGCGACGTGCCGCTCGGTGAGCCGCTCAAGCTCCAGGTGACCGAGTCGGCGAGCAACCGCCTCGTGCTCCACGTGGTCAAGAACGACCAGACGCTCGACCGGTCGCTGGCAGCCGGTGGCACGGCGGCCGGCACTGCCGCGTCGGCGACGAACGCATCAGCGGTGTCCGGCGCTGCGCGCGGTCCGGCGGCAACGCCGACCCAGGGTGGGGCTGCCGCGACGGCCACCGCGGCTCAAGCCCCGACGGCGGTCGCGCCGCCGAGCGCTGCGTCGGTTCAGGCCGCCGCGACGAATCCCTCGGCCGTGGCGACGCCGGTCAACTCGGCATACGCCGCGGCGGCCGGCGCAGCCGGAACGCCCGCCGCGGGCCAGGCGATGCCGGGCGTGGCCACGCCCGAGGCCGCCGATCTGCCGAACGC
>JAVHXX010000228.1 GCA_031119595.1 Patulibacter sp.
GCCGAAGCGCTCGGTCGTCTTCAAGACGCTCCCCGGTGGCGCCCAGGAGACCGCGCCGCGCCGCCTGCCGCGCCTCAGCGCCCCGGCGATGATCGTGATGGCGATCTCGTTGCTCGTGATCACGATCGGCGGCGTCGTCGCGCTGCAGATCCGCATGACGCAGGTCAACGAGCGCATGGGGGAGGACCTCGGCGCGATCTCCACGATCCAGCAGCAGAACATCCAGATGCGTGAGCGCCTCACCCGTCAGACCACGAGCGCCGTCGTCGACAACGTCGCCGCGAACCGCAAGATGATCGAGCCGGACGTCTCCGACGTCGTCTTCCGCAGCGCGGGCAACCGGGCGAAGATGGCCATGAAGGCCGCAGCGGCGCTGAAGGCCGCGCCGATCGCCCCGACCGACACCGCCGCCGGCACCACGACCACCGCGACCGACAGCGGGACCGCCGACACCGGCGCCGCCGCCACGGATGCCACCTCCGCCGGAACGGCAGCGGCAACGTCCGCCACCGGCGCGAGCATGGGCAGCGGCGTGACCTCCACCTCGGACACCCCGGCTGCGGCCACCACGACCCAGACCTCGGCGACGGGCACCGTCACCCCGTGACCCAGGATCGCCGCCTGCGCATCCTGGGACTCGTCGTCCTGCTCGTCTTCGGCGTCGCCTGGCTGCGCGCGGGGATGCTGACGACCGTCTCCGCGAACGGCCTGCGGGCCAAGCTCGACGAGGGTCGCGTCCCGCAGACGATCGCCGCGCCACGCGGCACCATCACCGACCGCAGCGGCTACGTGCTCGCCATCTCCGAGCAGTCCGCCGACATCTTCGCGAGCCCGAAGGAGATCAAGGACCCGACGAAGGTCGCGGCGCAGCTCGCCCCGATCCTCGGCCGGAGCACGACGACCCTCTACGACAAGCTCACCGCCGACAGCGGCTTCGAGTACCTCGCGCGGCTCGCTTCACCCGCGCAGGTGAAGAAGATCCGCGCGCTGGCGATCCCCGGCATCGGGCTCACGCCGAAGACCCGCCGCCAGTATCCGCAGGACACCGTCGCGTCCCAGCTCGTCGGCATGACCGGAGTCGACGGCACCGGGCTCTCCGGCATCGAACTCTCCCTCGACAAGGCCCTCACGGGCGAGGACGGCAAGCGTCTGCTGATCCGCGGCCGTGGCGGCGCCGACGCGAAGGTCGTCTACGTCAAGGACGAGAAGACCACGCAGCCCGGCGAGAGCGTGAAGTTGTCGATCGACCTGCGCATCCAGGCGGAAGCCGAGAAGCAGATCGCCGCGGCGGCCACGAAGTTCCAGGCGAAGTCGGCGACCGCGATCGTGATGCAGCCGTCGACCGGCAAACTCCTCGCCGTCGCGAGCTGGCCCAAGGTCGACGCGAACGACGCCTCCGAGGCGCCGGCGGCCGCACGCGCCGTCGCCGCGACCTCGTTCAACTACGAGCCCGGCTCGACCTTCAAGCCGTTCACCGTCGCCGGGGCGCTCGAGGAGCACGAGATCACCCCGGACACCACCTTCGACATCCCGAACCAGTACCAGGTCGCCGACCGCGTGATCAAGGATGCCGAGGACCACGGGGCCGAGACCCTCACGACCGGGCAGATCCTCTCGCAGTCGAGCAACATCGGCACCGTCAAGATCGCCCAGCGGCTCGGGGCCAAGCGCTTCGACGAGTGGATCCGCAAGTTCGGCTTCGGGCAGACCACCGGCGTCGAGATCGCCGGTGAGCAGCGTGGACGTCTCCTCGACGTCGGCGACTACTCGGGCTCCTCGATCGGCAACCTCCCGATCGGGCAGGGCGAGCTGGTCACGCCGATGCAGCTCATCAGCGGCTACTCGACCTTCGCGAACAACGGCGTGCGCGAGCAGCCCACGATCCTCGACTCCGTCAACGGCAAGGACGTCGAACGGGCCCCCGGCAAGCGCATCGTGACGGCCAACACGGCGAAGCAGATGCGCGACATGCTCGAGAAGACGAGCGAGGTCGGCGGCACCGCCGCGAGCGTCGCGATCAGTGGCTACACCCTCGCGAGCAAGACCGGTACGGCGCAGATCTTCGACACGAAGCTCGGCGAGTACTCGCACACGATGTACAACAGCTCCGTCTTCGGCATGGCACCCGCCGACCACCCGAAGATCGTCGTTGCCGTCCTCGTCAACGACCCGAACTCCAGCATCGGCTACTACGGCGCGTCGGTCGCCGGTCCGGCGTTCAAGCAGATCACCCAGTCGACCCTGAACTACCTGGGCGTTCGGCCGAACTGACGGTTCGCGGCTCCGGCCTGCTGGAATGTCCCCGATGGCGACCCTCGCTGACCTCGCCGACCTCGGGACGCTCCAGGGCGATGCGGCCACGCCGCTGGCGCTGGCCCGGGTCGACTCCCGTGCCGTGCAGCCGGGCGATCTCTTCTGCGCGATCCCGGGCTTCACGACCGACGGCCACGACCACGCACCCGGTGCGGTGGAGCGCGGGGCTGCGGCGCTGCTCGTCGAGCGTCCGCTCGATCTTCCGGTGCCGCAGGTGGTCGTCGGTGACGCCCGGGTCGCCACGGCGCCCGCGTCGGCGCGCCTGGCCGGTGACCCGACGGCACGGCTCCGTGTCGCCGGCATCACGGGCACGAACGGCAAGACGACCACGGCGTATCTCCTGCGCCACCTGCTCGAGTCGTCCGGGCAGTCGACGGGCCTGATCGGCACCGTCGAGCAGATCGTCGGCGGCGAGCGGCAGCAGGGCGGCCGCACCACGCCCGAGGCCCCGGACCTCCAGGCCCAGTTCGCCGCGATGCTGGTCGCCGGTGACACCGCCTGCACGATGGAGGTCAGCAGCCACGCGATGAGCCTCCACCGGGCCGACGCGATCCACTGGGAGGCCGTCGCGTTCACGAACCTCTCCCGCGACCACCTCGACTTCCATCCGACGATGGAGGACTACTTCCAGGCCAAGCGGCTGCTCATCGCCGAGGCGCCGCAGCGCGCCGTCGTCGACCTCGACGACGAGCACGGCGCCCGGCTGGCGTTCGAGTTCCCGGACGCCCTCACCGTCTCGATCGACACGGTCCAGCGCGACGGCGGGCTGCGCGCCAGCGATCTCGCGGCCGATGCCAGCGGGACGACGTTCACGGTGGAGCACCAGCGCACGCGCGTGCCGCTGCCCGGCCGCTTCAACGTGCGCAACGCGCTCACCGCGATCGGCCTCGCCCTGCAGATGGGCCTCGACCTCGGCGACATCACGCAGTGGCTGCCGAAGGCACCGGTCGCGCCCGGCCGCATGGAGACGATCGATGCGGGGCAACCCTTCGCCGTCTTCGTCGACTACGCCCACACGCCCGACGCGCTCGTCCGCGTGCTCGACGCGGCTCGCGGCCTCACCGAGGGCCGCGTGCTCTGCGTGTTCGGATGCGGCGGCGACCGTGACCGCGGCAAACGCCCGGAGATGGGCAAGGCCGTCGCGGACGGCGCCGACGTCGTCATCGTCACGAGCGACAACCCCCGCAGCGAGGAGCCGCAGGCGATCATCGACGACGTCCTCGCCGGGATCGACCGCCCCGCGACGGCGATCGTCGACCGTCGCGAGGCCATCGCGTATGCCCTGGAGGCCGCGCGCACCGGCGACGTCGTCGTCATCGCCGGCAAGGGCCACGAGCAGGGCCAGACGATCGCCGGCGTCACGCATCCGTTCGACGACGCGCAGGTCGCCCGGGAGCTCCTGCTCGAGGCGACGGCCCGATGATCCGCTGGACCGTCGAACAGGTCGCCGAGGCCGCCGGCGCGCGGATCGTGCAGCAGCCGCCACGGCCCGAGGATCCGGCTGCGCCCGGCCCGACGCGTGCCGTGATCGGCTCGGACGACGTCACGCCCGGCGCGCTGTTCGTCGGCCTGCCGGGAGCGAACGTCGACGGCGGCAGCTTCGCCGCGAAGGCGCTCGCCCGCGGAGCCTGGGGCGTGCTCGTCGGGACCGACCACGCCGTCGCCGCGACCGGGTCGCTGCCCGGCGCCGTGCTCGCCACCGACGACCCGCTCCTCGCGCTCCAGCGCCTGGCCACGGCGTGGCGCCGCGCGCTCGGCGCGGCCGGGGCCACGGTGATCGGCGTCACCGGGTCGACCGGTAAGACGACCACGAAGGAGCTCGTCGCCGCGATGGGCCGCTCCGTCGCGTCGACCCACGCGACCGCCGCGAACTTCAACACGGAGATCGGGCTACCGCTCACCGTCCTCGCCGCGCCCGAGGGCACGCGGCTGCTCGTGCTCGAGATGGCGATGCGCGGCGCCGGCCAGATCGCCGAGCTCGCGACGATCGCCGAGCCCGAGATCGGGATCGTCGTGAACGTGGGCCCCGCGCATCTCGAGCAGCTCGGCAGCATCGAGGCGATCGCTGCCGAGAAGGGATCGCTCCTCGACCACCTTCCCCGGGGCGGCACGGCGATCGCCCCAGCCGACGAGCCCCTGCTCGCGCCACATCGCCGCGACGGTGTGCGTTGGGTCACCTTCGGCCCCGGCGGGGAGAGCACCGTCGAGGCCCTTCCGGAAGCCCTCGGGCTCGCCGACCGGCCGGCCCACGTGCAGCTCGATGCCGCAGCAGCGCTGGCCGCGGTGCGCGCCGCCGGCCTCGAACCGGTCGGTCCGCTCGACGCGATTCCGGGCGCCGGTCGCGGGGTCGAGCACCCGGGGGTCGCGGGGAGCACCATCATCGATGACTGCTACAACGCGAACCCGATGTCGATGCGTGCCGCCCTCTCCGATCTCGCGCGCCGCGACGTCCCGCGCCGCGTCGCCGTCCTCGGCGACATGCTCGAACTCGGCGACGGCGAACACGACCACCACGTCGCGCTCGGCACCCTCGCGAGCGATGCCCACGTCGGGCTGCTCGCGACCGTGGGTCCCCGCGCCCGCGCCGCCTCCGAGGCCTTCGACGGCGAGCTCCTGGCGTTCGACACCGCGGCCGACGCGGCCGCCGCGCTCCCGGCCCACATCGGATCCGGTGACGCCGTCCTCGTGAAGGGCTCCCGCGGCGTCGGCCTCGAGATCGTCGTCGACGCGCTCACGGGCGAGCAGGAGCGCTAGCCATGGTCGAACTCGTCATCGGCGGCGCCGCCGCACTCCTCTTCTGCGTGTTCCTCTCCCCGCGCTTCATCCAGTACCTGCAGGAGCGCTCCTTCGGGCAGCACATCCGCGCCGAGGGACCGGCCGGCCACCACGTGAAGGCCGGCACGCCGACGATGGGCGGGGTCGTGATCCTGCTCGCACTGTCGGTGCCCTTCCTCGTGCTGTCGACCGGCGACTGGCGCGGCATCGGCGCCTGGGGTACGGCGATCGGCTGCGGCCTGATCGGGTTCTCCGACGACTACGTGAAGCTCGTGAAGCGCCGCTCGCTCGGGCTGCGGGGCCGCACGAAGCTCGTGAGCCTGCTCGCCATCTCCATCGGCCTGTGGCTCGTCGCCACGCAGCTGGCCGACCTGCCGCCGGTGCTGCGCCTGCGGTTCGTCGACTACCAGATCGACCTCAGCGCCTTCGGCAACCTGCCGTACCTCGTGCTGATCTACCTCGTGGTCGCGGGTACCACGAACGCCGTCAACCTCACCGACGGCCTCGACGGGCTCGCCGCCGGCTCGACCGCGATCGTCTCGCTCGCGTTCACCGCGATCTGCGCCGGTATCGGCGGCCAGCAGGACCTCGCGCTGCTCGCGGCCTGCCTGGCCGGAGCGTGCGTCGGGTTCCTCTGGTTCAACGCATTCCCCGCGACGGTGTTCATGGGCGACACCGGCTCGCTCGGCATCGGTGGTGCGCTCGCGGGCCTGGCCGTGATGACGCAGACCGAGCTCCTGCTCGTGGTCCTCGGCGGGGTGTTCGTGATCGAGGCGCTCTCGGTGATCATCCAGGTGTTCTCCTTCCAGACCTTCGGCCGGCGCGTGTTCCTGATGGCCCCGATCCACCACCACTTCGAGATGAAGGCGTGGTCGGAGACGAAGATCATCCTGCGGTTCTGGATCGTCGCGTCGGTCTTCGCGACGGTCGGCTTCGTGCTCTACCAGCAGTCCGTCGCGCCCGGGTGATCCGGGCCGGCTCACGCATCGCGCCGCCCGCGGCGCCGCGCGCATGACCGAGCGGCCCGGGATCCCCGCGGGGCCGTGGCTGGTCGTCGGCCTCGCCCGTTCGGGCGTCGGCGCGATGCGCCTGCTGCACGGGCGCGGCGAGGCTGTGCTCGGGATCGACGCCGGCTCGCCGACGCTGCCGGACGATCTCCCGGGTGACGTCGTCCTCGGGACCGACGGGCTCGCAGAGCTCGCCTCGTTCGCGCCTGCCGCGGTCGTCGCCTCGCCGGGCGTGCCGTGGGGCGCGCCGGTCCTCGCCGCCGCCCGCGACGCCGGGCTGCCCGTGGTGGGCGAGCTCGAACTCGGCTGGCGTGCGAGCCGCGGCCAGGTGCTCGCGATCACCGGCACGAACGGCAAGACGACCACGAGCGAACTCGTCGCCGCGATCTGCCGGGCCGCGGGCCGCGACGTGGTCCTCGCGGGGAACGTCGGCTTCGCCCTCACCGAGCTCGCCCCGCAGACGACCGACGACACCACGCTCGTGCTCGAGGTCAGTTCGTTCCAGCTGGAGGCCGCGGACGGCTTCGCCCCGGACGTCGCCGCCTTCTTGAACCTCGCGCCCGACCACCTCGACCGTCACGGCACGCTCGACGCCTACCGGCAGGCGAAGGAGCGGATCTTCGAGCACCTCGGCCCGGACCAGGCGGCGGTGCTGCCCGTCGGCCTCGCCGCCGCCACCGGTACCGCCTCGGTGATCCGGTTCGGCCCCGGAGGCGACCTCGACACCGCTGGTGGCGAGATCACCGGGTCGGGCGTCGGCCTGCTCGCGCCCGCCGGAGGCCTACGGCTCTTCGGCGCGCACAACCGCGAGAACGCCGCCGCGGCCGCCGCGATCACGCTCGCGGCAGGCGTCGACCCGGACACCGTCGCGGACGTCCTGTCGACGTTCGGCGGTGTCGCGCACCGGCTCGAGCCGGCCGGCGAGGTCGATGGCGTGCTGTGGGTCAACGACTCCAAGGCCACGAACGTCGACTCGACCCTCGTGGCGCTCGCGGCGTTCGACGAACGCCCCGTGCACCTGATCCTCGGCGGCCAGGGCAAGGGCCAGACCTTCACCGCGCTCCGCGAGCCGATCGAGGAGCACTGCGC
>JAVHXX010000229.1 GCA_031119595.1 Patulibacter sp.
CCCTGATGCTTCCCACCTCCAAGCGCCCCGTCTCCGCGTGGCCGACCCGGCCGCCGAGCATTCGCCCCCGGCTCACCGTGCTGCTCGCCTCGGCCGCCGCCGGGCTCGGCGGCCTCGCGGCCACCGCCGCCCCCGCGAGCGCGCTGTCGCTCTACACCCCGACCGGCGCGGAGTGCACCATCGGGACGCTCCCGGGCGTGCTCGACGTCGGCCCGGCCCTCACCGACGCCCTCGGCTACCAGTACGACACCACCTCGAGCGTCTTCGCCCTCATCGGCGGCCTGCCGGTGCAATACGCGACCCTCGCCTACGGCAGCAGCTCCACCGCCGTCCCCGGCCGGACGATCGTGAACGCGTGGGACGACTGGGGCGACCTGTTCGTCGGCGCGACCGAGTCACGGGCGACGCAGTACCTCGACGCCGATCCCCTCGGCTGCGAGCGACAGGTCTCGGGTCGCCAGGTCGCCTTCGCGACGACCACGATCGGCGGCCTGAAGGTGCAGCGCAGCCTGTTCGTCCCCGCGACCGGCGTGTCGGCGGCGCGGCTCGTGGAGTCCGTTCGCAACCCGTCGAGCTCGCCGGTGACGACGAGCGTGTGGGTCGGCGATGTGACCTCGAACCTCCACCTCGGCTCGCTCGGCGCCGATGCCGGCACCACGATCGGCCAGACCTCCTCCGGCGACACCGTGGTCGACGCCACCGACCGCTGGGCGGTCACCGGCGACGACGACGGCAGCACGCCGGCGCTCGCGCACGTGTGGGACGGCCCCGGCGGCGACCTCCATGCCAGCGTGGCACGCTCCGGCGCGCAGACCGGCAGTGCGAGCATCGACACCGGCCACCACCTCGACCCGGACCAGTTCGGGTACGGCTGGCAGAACGTCACGATCCCGGCGGGCGGCACGGCGTCGTTCCTCTCGTGGGAGCTCATGCGCGGCGCGGCCGGTTCGGTCGCCGTGCGCACCGCGGCCCAGAACGCGGCCGCCGCCTCCGCCGCCTCCGACCTGTCCACGGCCCCGTCGTCGACGATCTACGAGGGCATGACCGCCGCGCAGATCGCCTCGGTCCGGAACTGGGCCAAGCCCGCGGTCGACGCGACCCTCGCCCCGGTCGACGGCGCGACCTCCACCGCCGACACGACCCTCCGCGCCACCGCCGTCGACTTCGGCAGCACCACCCTGTCCCAGTGCTCGACCGGGTCGGTCCACTGGGACTTCGGCGACGGCTCCTCGGCCACCGGCCTCGGCGGCGCACATCGCTTCGCGGCCGGTGAGGCACACGTGACGGTCACCGTCGCCGGCGACTGCGGCGGCACGGCCACGAAGCAGCTGGACTTCCACGTCGACGCCCCGACCATCGAGGGCGCCGGCACGTCGACCGGCGGCCTGACCACCGGCGCGCCGACGGACGGCGCGCCGACGGACGGCGGGTCGACGACCGGCGAAGGCACCGCCCCGGCGACACCCGTGGCGACCCCGGCGGGCGAGGTGCTCGCGCAGTCCGCGAAGAGCGATCCGCCGCCGGCCACCACCGACGCCACCGCGCTCGTGCTCACGGCGCTCCCGAAGATCCCGGCGACGCAGATCGCGAAGAAGGGCGTCGACGCGACCGTGCAGAGCTCGACGGGCGGATCGGTGCGGTTCGTGCTGACCGGCACCGGCATCAAGTACGTGAAGACGGTGGTGCTCAAACCGGGCCCGCCGCAGACCACCACCCTGCGGTTCCCGCCGAGCGCGGGCAAGGTGCTGAAGGTCGTGAAGACGCTGCAGCTGCGCGCCAAGCTCACGCTGCCGTCGGGGCAGGAGATCATCTCCACGCGCCCGATCACCGTGCACCACTGAGCCGCTCCCACGGGCGCCCGCGAGGGCTGGAGCGGCACGTGGACAAGACCTCCCGGCGAACTTCCGACAGGTGGCCAAACGGCGTGAGGCCCGCGCTTGGTCGACTGGTGGTCACATGAAGCGCATCTCGCTCTCGACCCACGTGCTCGACACCGCACGCGGCCGTCCCGTGGAGAGCTGTCCCGTGGTGCTCGAGCGACGGGAGGGCGACGCGTGGGTCGCGGTCGGCATCGGCCGCACCGACATCGACGGCCGCATCCCCGAACTCATCCCGGACGGCGACGCCGCGCCCGGCGGCCGGTACCGGGTCACGTTCGACCTGGAGTCCACGCCGACCGTCGCCGACGGCTGGTACCCCGAGGTGTCGATCGTGGTGAACCTCGCCGACGGCTCCGGCCACTCGCACGTGCCGCTGCTGCTCGCACCGTTCGGCTTCTCGACCTACCGCGGGAGCTGACGATGGGCTCGGGGGAGACACCACGATCGGCGGATCGCGCGGACGCGCTGCGCGTCGGCGCGCTCGTCCTCGCCGCCGGTGCGGGCCGCCGCTTCGGCGGTCCCAAGCAGCTGGCCTGCGTCGGCGGTGAGCCGATGGTCGCGCGGGTCACCCGCACGGCGCTGTCGGTCGACCGGTTCGACACCGTCGTCGTGGTCACCGGCGCCCGCGGCGACGACGTCGCCGCCGCGCTGCCGCACGCGGGCGAACGCCTCGCGCGGTGCGCCGTCTGGGCCGATGGCATCGGCGCCTCGCTCGCCTGCGGGCTCGCCGCCCTCGGCGAGGTCGACGCGGCGCTCGTGCTCCTCGGCGACCAACCGCTCGTGGACGGCGCCCTGATCCGACGCGTGCTCGCCGACGGCCTCCCGGCGATCGCCGGCGCCGAGCCGCCCTACGACGCGGTGCGGCCCACGGGCCGCGGCGGCGACCCGGGCCACCCGGTGCTCCTCGGCCCCGCGGCGCTCGCCGCCGCCCGGACCCTGCACGGCGACCGGGGCGCGCTCGCGTCCGTCGATCGCGCACGGATCCTCTCGCTCGAGCTCGGCGAGCCCGGGGCGTCGTTCGACGTCGACCAGCCCGAGGACCTCGTGGCCGCCCGGGCGATGGTGCGAGGCCTGTGCGTCCGTGGACCGGAAGCGACCGTGGCGGCGGGCCGGTGAGCCCCCGCGCGCGGTCGATCGAGCGGCGCCGGTTGCGGCGCAAGCGTGCGGCGCAGGACGAGCTCGCCGGGACTGACGCCGTGCCGATCGGCCGACCGGAGGAGCCGGGGATCGGGTTGCTGCCCGCGGCGGAGGAGCCGCCGGCGGAGGCGCCAGGCGCCCAGCTGGAGGACCAGGTCGGTGCCGCGCCCGCGGCGCGGGCGGCCGTCACGGCCGAGCCCGTGGCGGTCGGCGCCGGGTGCCCGAAGCACATGGTCTTCGGCCCGTGCGGTGGCGTGCAGCCCGACGGTTCCTGTGAGATCGGTGGGGCGTGCGCGTTCGTCGGGGACGGTGCCGCGGCGGCGCCCGCGGTCGAGGCGCCGGCGCCCGTGTCGCTGCGGCCCGCCGCCGAGCAGGTGCGGTTGCTCATGCAGCGCCGCCAGATCATCGTCGCCGACCTGCCGTCAGCCGGCCCGGACGTCGAACTCGAACGGCGCCTCGCGAGCGCGCTCGCGGGTTCCGTCGATGCCGCCCTCCTCGGCGACTCGCCCTGGGCGCGGCTCCAGCTCCCGCCGTCGTTGCGGGCGAGCCTCGTGGCCGTCGAGGGGCTGCGGCCCTGGCCCGGGCTGAACTGCCGCGACCGCAACCGTGTCGCGCTCGAGGCCGAGCTCGTGGCTCTGGCCGCGACCGGCGTCGGGGCGGTGCACTGTGTCACCGGCGACCATCCGCTCGCCGGCCACGCGGCCCGCGGCACGCAGGCACCGGAGGCGGTGTTCGACCTCGACTCGACCCAGCTCGCGTCCCTCGCGGCGGCGCGTGGCCTCGTCGTGTCGGTGGCGGAGTCGCCCTCGGCCCCGCCCGTCCGGGACCGCCCGGCCCGCGCCGCGGCGAAGGCCCGCGCGGGCGCGAGCATCGTCTACGTGAACCACGCCGGCAACCACGACGAACTCGTCGACTTCATCGCGCGGACCCGCGAACGCTCGCCCGACCTGCGGATCGTCGTGTGCGTGCCGATGGTGCTGTCGGACGGCGGCGCCCGGAGGCTCGCCGAGTTCCTCCCGGGCGCCTCGCTCCCGGCCTCGCTGCTCGCCCCGCTCGACGCGCCGAACCCCGCCGCCGCCGCGATCGCCGCCGCGGTCGACCGGGCGTCGTCGTGCCTCGCGATCGACGGCGTCGACGGCGTCGACCTCTCCGCGCCGCCGGCGGCCGGCGAGGAGCTCGTCGTGGCCGATGCCCTCGCGACGGTCGGCCGGGAACTCGACGGTGGTCGCGCATGACCACGGACCGCGCCGACCTCGTCCTCACCGACGTCGACCTGCTCGCCGCGCCCGGCGACCTGCGCGAGGGCGTCGACGTCGTCATCACCGGCGGGCGGATCGCCGCGGTCGAGCCAGCGCCCTCGGCGGCGCGAGAGGCGGCGACCGAGCGGCTCGACGGACGTGGCCTGCTCGCGATGCCGGGCCTGGTCGACGCCCACACCCACTCGGCCGAGAACTGCATGCGCGGCCTCGGTGACGGCCTCCCGCTCGAGCCGTGGCTCGCGACGCTCATGGACCGTGGCGGGCTGTACTCGCCCGAGGACCACTACTGGTGCGCGCTCGCGAGCGCCGCGGAGATCCTCCTCGCGGGCGGGACGTCGGTGATCGACCACCTCGTGATGACGCCGATCTCCGCCGACGGCTTCGACGGCGCGATGCGCGCGTATCGCGACGCCGGCATCCGCGGCGGGGTCGCCCCGCTCGTGAGCGATCACGACGCGACGGTCGGGCTCGCGAACGACCTCGGGATCGACACCGCAGACCTGCGGGCACTCATGCCGCAGCAGGTGCCGACCATGGACACCGCCGAGATGCTCGCCCGCACCGCCGACGCGATCGATCGCTGGCACGGTGCCGAGGACGGCCGCCTCCACCTCCTCGCGGGCGCGAGCGGTGCGCAGTGGGCGAGCGAGGAGCTCCTCGGCGGCATGGCCGAGCTCGCCCGCGCCCGCGGAACCACCATGCAGCTGCACCTCGTCGAGACGCGCGTGCAGGCCGCGGCATGCCGGCTGCGGTTCGGCAAGTCCGGGGCGGCCGCACTCGACGACCTCGGCGTCCTGTGGGACGGCGTGTCGCTCGCGCACTGCGTCTGGATCGACCCGGACGACATCGGCCTCATCGCCGACCGCGGCGCCACCGTGGTCCACAACCCGGCGGCGAACCAGCGTCTGCGCTCGGGCCGCGCGCCGATCGCGGCGCTGCTGGCGGCCGGTGCGCACGTCGGCCTGGGGACCGACGGTGCGGCCTCGGGCGACGACCAGAACACCTGGATCGCGATGCGTCTCGCGGCGCTCATCCACCGCGATCCGGACGAGCCGTGGGTGAGCGCCGACGACGCCCTCCGCATCGCCACCGTC
Organism: Patulibacter sp.; assembly: GCA_031119595.1. Classification (GTDB taxonomy): domain Bacteria; phylum Actinomycetota; class Thermoleophilia; order Solirubrobacterales; family Solirubrobacteraceae; genus JAGIBJ01. Next base: position 5,371 of record JAVHXX010000229.1, read on the forward strand.
GGCGGCGCGCGCGCCCTCGGTGTGCCGGGACTCGGGACGCTCGAGCCGGGCGCGCCGGCCGATCTCGCCCTCCTCGACCGCCGCGCGGTCGGGCTCGCCGGTGCGCGCGAGCTCGAGGCCGCGCTCGTGTGGTCGGAGTCCGGGGCGGGCGTGCGGCACGTGGTGGTCGCCGGGGAGGTCGTCGTCCGCGACGGCCGTCTCACCCGCATCGACCTCGACGCGATCAACGAGGCGATGGCCGAGCAGGCCGCGCGCCGGCTCGCGGCGCCCGCGTCCGGGCAGCTCGAGGCGACGGTCGCACGCCTCACCGAGGTGCGCAGGCGCCTGGCCGAGCGCGACGGGCGCCCGTTCTTCGGGCCGTAGGGGGCGGCGGGCGGTCCGGTCGCCGGGGCGTGGCGGTTCGTATCCGGGTGTGAGCCGGATTTCGGCCGCCGGGGCGGCTCGCGCGCGGGCGTGTGGCGGTTCGTATCCGGGTGTGAGCCGGATTTGGACCGCCGGGGTCGCCCTAGGCTCGATGGCTTGACGTCGCAGACCACCTCAACGGGCGCTTCGCGCGCGGCGGCCGCCGCCGACGGGCCGGCCGCCCGGACCGACTCGCTCGACCGGCGCGTGGTGCTGCTGCTCGCGGTCACGGCGGGCGTGAGCGTCGCGAACCTCTACTACGCGCAGCCGCTGCTCTACCTCATCGCGCACGGGCTCGACGTCTCCGCGACGACCGCCGGGCTGCTCATCGCCGGCTCGCAGCTCGGGTACGCGATCGGGCTCGGGTTGCTCGTGCCGCTCGGGGATCTCGTCGAACGCCGCGGGTTGATCACCTCGGTCCTGATCGGCACGGCGCTGGCGGCGGTCGTCTGCGCGGTGTCGCCGTCGTTCGCGGTGCTCGCGCCGGCGATTCTGTCGCTCGGGGTGCTGTCGGTGGTGGCGCAGATCGCGGTGCCGCTCGCGTCGTCGCTCGCCGCCGACCACGAGAAGGGCGCGGTCGTCGGCACCGTGATGAGCGGGCTGCTGTTCGGGATCCTCTTCGCCCGGACGCTCAGCGGACTGATCGCGTCGGTCGGCGGCTGGCGGTCGGTGTTCGTGATCGCCGCGGTCGCGCAGATCGTGTTGTCGCTCGTGCTCCGGAGGGTGCTCCCGGAGTCCCCGCCGACCGAGTCGGTGCGGTACCGACAGGCGCTGCGGTCGGTGTTCACGCTCATCGCCGAGGAGCGGGTGCTGCGCGAGCGGATGGTGATCGGCTTCTTCAACATGGGCGCCTTCTCGATCCTCTGGACCGGCGTCGTGTTCCTGCTCGGCGGCCCGGCCTACGGCTACGGCGAGGGCACGATCGGGCTCTTCGGCCTCGCCGGGCTCGCAGGCGTGTCGATGGCGCCGCGGGCGGGTCGCCTCGCCGACCAGGGTCGCGGCACGCTGGCGATGACGCTCTTCCTCATCTGCATCTTCGTGAGCTGGGGCCTGCTCGCCCTCGGCGGCTCCGTGCTGATCGCGCTCATCCTCGGCGTGGTCCTCCTCGACCTCGGCACCCAGGGCGCGCAGATCAGCAACCAGTCCGCGATCTACGCGACCCGCCCCGAGGCCCGCAGCCGTCTCACCACCGCCTACGTCGTCACCTACTTCCTGGGCGGCGTCACCGGTTCGACGCTCTCGGCCCTCGTCTACGGCGCCGACGGATGGCACGCCACCTGTCTCCTCGGCGCCGTCTTCTCCCTGAGTTCGCTCGCGGTCTGGGGTGCGGTGCAGCGCGCCGCGGCGACCCGGGCCGCCGCCGCGGGGTCGTAGGCATAGCCCTTGTAGCTCTTGTCATAGCCGGGCAT
>JAVHXX010000230.1 GCA_031119595.1 Patulibacter sp.
GTCCTGCACGAACGGCGTCGCGAACTCGTGGGCATCGGCCCAGGCGTAGATGCGGTCGGACGAGTCCTTCGTGCGGCCGACCGTGAAGTCGAGGCCGCCGTTCCCGTTCATCCACTGCAGCTGGCTCTCGAGGAGCAGGAGCGTGGCGAGCGCGGGGGTGTTGTAGGTCTGGTTCTTGAGGGAGTTGTCGCGCGCGGTGGTCAGCGACAGGAACTCGGGGATCCAGCGGTCGGTGCGGGCCGCGATCTCGTCGATGCGCTCGACGGCCTTCGGGCTCACGATCGCGAACCAGATGCCGCCGTCGGAGGCGAAGCACTTCTGCGGGGCGAAGTAGTAGACGTCGGACTGGGTGATGTCGACGGGGAGGCCGCCGGCGCCGGAGGTCGCGTCGATCGCGATGAGGGCGTCGCCCGAGCCCTCGGGGCGGACCACGGGCACGGCGACGCCGGTCGACGTCTCGTTGTGGGCCCAGCCGATGAGGTCGACCGAGGGGTCGGAGGTCGGCTCGGGGGCGGTGCCCGGCTCGCTGCTGACGACGATCGGGTCCTGGAGGAACGGCGCGCCCTTGGCGACCGTGGCGAACTTCGACGAGAACTCGCCGTAGGTGAGGTGGAGCGACTTCTCGCGGATGAGCCCGGCGGCGGCGGCGTCCCAGAAGGCGGTGGTGCCACCGTTGCCGAGGAGCACCTCGTACCCCTCGGGCAGCGAGAAGAGGTCCGAGAGGCCGTCACGGACGCGACCGACGACGTCCTTGACGGTGGCCTGGCGGTGCGAGGTGCCGAGGATGGTCTTGCCGGAATCGGCGACGTGCTGGACCTGCTCGGGGCGGACCTTGGACGGGCCGGCACCGAAGCGGCCGTCAGCCGGCAGGAGCTGGCTGGGGATCTCGAGGGCAGTCGCTTGATCGGGCATACGACCGGGAGCCTAGTCACCTGCCGGCGGGCGGGGCGAGCTCGTTCGATCTGTCACGTGGGCGCGCCTCGGCGGGCCCCGGATCAGGCCCGTCCGACGACCACCTCGACGGGGCCGAGCGGCCGCAGTTCGACCCGCTGCGTGGCCGGTTCCCACCGTTCGCCGTCGATGTTCCAGGCGGTCGGTTCGCCGTGCTGGGAGGCGTGCACGATGAGGTGGTGGCCGCGCCACCAGCGCACCCCTGGCTGCCGCTCGATGGTGCGGTTCCGCAGGCCGAGGGCGCGGAACGGGAGGGTGAGCCGGGTGCCGGCGGGCACCCAGGCGGCGACGAGCGATCGCTCGCCGGCCTCGGCCTCGCCGAGCCCCGAGCCGCCGCCGAATCGCCCGCTGGCGCCAACGAGGAGTTGCCAGACGCGGCCGTCGGCGACGGAGGCGTCGTTCACGACGAGCCCGGCGCGCACGGGCCGGGCTTCGACGCCGGCGCGCAGCGCGCCGACGCCGTAGGCGAGGGGGCCGAGGTAGGGCTTGAGATCCTCGGCGACGTCAGCGGCCTCGACGGCGAGCCCGATGCTCGCGACGTTCACGAACGGGCGGTCGTCGATCGTGCCGCCCCAGGTCGCCTGGGTGCGGGCGGGGAGGAGGGTGGCCAGCTCGACGGCCTCGTCGAGCTCGAGGGGCAGGCCGAGGGCTCGCGCGAAGTCGTTGGCGGTGCCGGCCGGGAGCACCGCGAGCGGGATCGCATGCTCGGCTGCGGCCGCGAAGCAGGCGGCGATGGTGCCGTCGCCGCCGGCCACGAGCAGACGGTCGGGGCCGGTGGCGATCGCCTCGTCGTGGTCGCCGGGCGCGTGGACGGTGAGTTCGTCGCAGCGGGAACGCACCTGCTCGACGAGGGCGTCCGGGTCGGTGATGCTGCCCGAGCGCGGGTTGAGGACGAGGGCGAGGCGCACGGGCACAGTCTTGCCGAACCCACCGGCGGTCGACGGGGCGCTACGGTCACGGACGTGACCGGTCCGCAGCAGCAGCCGCCGCCCGGCGTGGAGGACCTCCCGCCGCTCACCGAGGCCGAACGCCTCGATCAGAGCACCGCGCGCCGCAGTCTTCGCGCCCGCCTCACGGGCGGCCCGGTCCTGCAGGCGGTCGGCCGGGTCGACACCGCGGGGATGCGCCAGATCCGCGGCCTCGCGCGCTCGCGGCGCGCCACAGCCGTGATCCGTTCCTACTCGCACCTCGGCGAGCATGGGGCGGTCTGGGTCGCGCTCGGCGTCGCCGGCGTCGTGGTCGATCCGCGCCCGGGCGCTCGTCGCCGCTGGGCCACGGGCCTCGCGGGTGTCGTCGCCGCGTACCTCACGAACACGTCGCTCAAGCAGGTCGCCCGCCGGCCCCGTCCCGACTTCGAGGACCTCCCGCCGCTCATCAAGACGCCGGGACCGCTGAGCTTCCCGAGCTCACACTCGGCCTCCTCCGCCGCGGCGGTCGTGGGCTACGCCGGGCTCCTGCCGACCGCGCCCCTGGCCACGCTCGCCTCGACGATGGCGATCTCGCGGGTGCACCTGGGCGTCCACTACCCGAGCGACATCGCCGCCGGGGCCACGCTCGGCACCCTCGTCGCGCGTGGCGTGCAGCGCGCGCTCCGACCGGACTGACCGCCTCGCCGGAGGCGCCCGGCGCGCCAGGGCCGGGTGCGGCGCGGCGCACCGCCTCCCGGTACGCGAAGATGTAGGGGTGCACGTCTCCGCCAAGGTCGACTACGCGGTCCGCGCAGCCATCGAGCTGAGCGTCCAGCAGGAGGCCGGTCGCCTCGTGACGGCCGAGCGCCTTGCCGAGGCGCAGGCGATCCCGCGCCCGTTCCTCGCCACGATCCTCCAGGAACTCCGCCGCGCGGGCATCGTCGAGAGCAAGCGCGGCGTCGACGGCGGCCACCGCCTGGCGCGCCCCGCGTCGCAGATCGCCATCGCCGACGTGATCCGTGCCGTCGACGGCCCGATGGCCGCCGTCGCCGGCGTCGCCCCGGAGCAGGTCGACTACCCCGGCGCCTCGGCCGGCCTGCGTGAGGTCTGGATCGCCGTGCGCGCGAGCCTGCGGTCGGTGCTCGAGGTGACCACGGTCGCCGACGTCGCCGCCGACAAGCTCCCCGCCGTGGTGGGCGAGCTCATCGCCGCGCCCGGCGCCTGGGACCGGCGCTAAGCGCCTTCTTCCAGCCGCGCGCCTGCGCGACCTGCTCTGCCCGGGTCGAAACGCGATCCACTCGGTCGTCTTCGTCTGGATCGACGCCGTTTCGCTATTGTCGGCAAACCCTGCCGCCTTTCCGGCGTTCCGCTCCCGACCTCGAAGGCACCATGCGCATCCGATCCCTCACCTCGGCGGTCGCGGCCGTCGCGACGGCCGCCGGCCTCGCCGCCTGCGGCGGCGCGAGCGACAGCACCTCCGACTCCGGCTCCTCGTCGTCCTCGGGCGCGAAGACGAACCTCAGTCTCGTCGCCTACTCCGTGCCGAAGCCGGGCTTCGACAAGGTGATCCCCGCCTTCCAGAAGACGGCGGCCGGCAAGAACGTCACCTTCTCGCAGTCCTACGGCCCGTCGGGCGACCAGTCGCGCAAGGTCGTCGCCGGCCTCTCGACCGACATCGTCAACTTCTCCGTCGAGCCCGACATGACCCGCCTCGTGAAGGCCGGCATCGTCGACGCCAACTGGAACCAGGACCAGAACAAGGGTCTCGCCTTCACCTCGATCGTCACGATCGTCGTGAAGAAGGGCAACCCGAAGGGCATCCACGACTGGGACGACCTCCTCAAGCCGGGTGTCGAAGTGGTCACCCCGAACCCCTTCAGCTCGGGCTCGGCGAAGTGGAACCTGCTCGCCCCGTACGCGGCCAAGTCCGACGGCGGCAAGAACCCGCAGGCCGGCCTCTCCTACCTCAGCAGCCTCATCAAGAACCACGTGAAGGTGCAGCCGAAGTCCGGCTCCGAGGCCTCCGAGACCTTCCTGCAGGGCCAGGGCGACGCCCTCATCACCTACGAGAACGAGGCGCTCTTCCTCGAGGGCCAGGGTGACCCGGTCGAGCACGTCACGCCGCCGCAGACGTTCAAGATCGAGAACCCGATCGCGGTCACGAAGAACACGAAGCACGCCGACGCCGCCAACGCCTTCAAGGAGTTCGCGTACTCCACGGAGGGCCAGACGCTCTGGGCCCAGGCCGGCTTCCGCCCGGTCGACCAGCAGGTCTTCTCGAAGTTCGCGAGCAAGTTCCCGGCGCCGCAGAAGCTCTGGACCATCGACGACCTCGGCGGCTGGGCGAAGGTCGACCCGGCACTGTTCGACCCGGACAACGGCTCGGTCGCGAAGATCTACAACGCCGCCACGAGCTAGTCGGCGCCCTCGCCCGTGAGCGTCATCTCGCCACCGACCCCGCGGGCCGGCAGCAAGCGCAAGCTCTCCCGCAAGGCGGCGGGAGGCGTCGGCCCGGCCGGGCTCGGCGTCGCCACGCTGTGGCTGAGCCTCATCGTGCTGCTGCCGCTCGCGGCGATCGCGGCGAAGGCGTTCTCGGGCGGCCTGAGCGGCTTCTTGAACGCGATCGACGCGGACGCCGCGAAGGACGCGCTCCTCGTGACGCTCGGCGTGTCGCTGATCGTCGCGCTGATCAACGTCGTGATGGGCACCCTGATCGCCTGGGTGCTCGTCCGCGACGACTTCCCGGGCAAGGGATTCGTGAACGCGATCATCGACCTGCCGTTCGCCCTGCCGACGATCGTCGCGTCGATCGTGCTGCTCTCGCTCTACGGCCCGGACAGCCCCTTCGACATCCACCTGAACGCCACGCGCCCCGCGCTGGTGGTCGCCTTGCTCTTCGTGACGCTGCCGTTCGTGGTGCGCTCGGTGCAGCCCGTCCTGATCGAGCTCGACCGTGAGGTCGAGGAGGCGGCTGCGTCGCTCGGTGCGAGCAACCGGCTGATCTTCCTGAAGATCATGCTGCCGACCCTCGCGCCGGCCATCCTCGGCGGCGCCGGGCTCGCGTTCACGCGCGCGATCGGGGAGTACGGCTCCGTGGTGCTGATCGGCGGCGGCATCCCGCACAAGACGCAGGTCGCGTCGCAGTACATCCAGCAGCAGATCGAGGTCGACCGGTTCGTCAACGCCGCCGCGGTGTCGCTGACGCTCCTGATCATCGCGTTCGTCGTGCTCTTCGTGCTGCGCGTGCTCGGCGGCCGCGCGGCCCGTCGGGAGGAGGCGGCCGGATGATCGTCTCGACCCGCACCCGGATCTCGATGCGGGTGCTCGCGCTCGCGTACCTGGGCATCTTGGTCGCCCTGCCGATCGTGCTGATCTTCTACCGCACGTTCGAGCACGGCTTCTCGGACTTCTGGGCCTCGATCACGACGCCCGCCGCGATCTCCGCGCTGTCGCTGTCGCTGTTGATCGTGGCGATCGTGGTGCCGCTCAACGTGATCTTCGGGATCGCCACGGCGCTCGCGCTCGTCCGCGGACGGTTCCGCGGCCGCGGGATCGTGCAGGCCATCGTCGACCTGCCCTTCGCCGTCTCGCCGGTTGTCGTCGGCGTGTCGCTGATCCTGCTGTGGGGCGTCGACGGGTGGTTCGGCTTCCTGCAGTCGAGCGTCGGCTTCAAGGTGATCTTCGCCCTGCCGGGCATGATCCTCGCCACGATCTTCGTGACCCTCCCCTTCGTCGTCCGCGAGGTCGAGCCGGTCCTCCACGAGATCGGTGAGGAGCAGGAGCAGGCCGCGGCCACCCTCGGCGCCACCCGCTGGCAGACCTTCTGGCGCATCACGCTCCCCGCCATCCGCTGGGGCCTGACGTACGGCGTCGTCCTCACCGTCGCGCGTGCGCTCGGCGAGTTCGGCGCGGTGATCATGGTCTCCTCGAACGTCTCCGGCCAGTCGCAGACGTTGACCCTGCTCGTCGACTCGCGTTACATCGATGACCGCAACGTGTTCGGGGCGTACTCCGCCTCGACGCTCCTGATGTTCCTCGCCCTCGTCACGCTCCTGCTGATGACGGTGCTGGACCGGAAGAGGACCAAGGAATGACCGTCGACGTCGACAAACCGGGCAGCCTCACGAAGTCGGAGACCCCGGCGGCCGCGGGCTCGTTGCACAGCCTCGTCGAGGGGTCGGGCCTACAGACCGAGTCGTATGCGATCTCGGTCGAGCACCTCGACAAGCACTACGGCGACTACCACGCCCTCCGCGACATCGACCTCACGATCCCGAGCGGGTCGCTCACGGCGCTGCTCGGCCCGTCGGGTTCGGGCAAGTCGACACTCCTGCGCACCATCGCCGGCCTCGAGGTCCCCGACGGCGGCATCGTGAGGATCGGCGAGGCGGATGTCACCTACGTGCCGCCGCAGCAGCGTGCGATCGGGTTCGTCTTCCAGCACTACGCCGCCTTCAAGCACATGACCGTGCGCGGGAACGTCGGCTTCGGGCCGTCGATCCGCAAGCAGCCCAAGGTCGACATCGCGAAGCGCGTCGACGAGCTCCTCGAGATCGTCGGCCTCGGCGGCTACCAGGACCGCTATCCCTCGCAGCTCTCGGGTGGCCAGCGGCAGCGCATGGCGCTCGCGCGCGCCTTGGCCGTGCAGCCGAAGGTGCTCCTCCTCGACGAGCCGTTCGGTGCCCTCGACGCGAAGGTCCGCGAGGACCTACGCACCTGGCTCCGGCAGCTCCAGACCGAGACCGGCGTGACGACCGTCCTCGTGACGCACGACCAGGAGGAGGCGCTCGACGTCGCCGACCACATCGCCGTGCTCAACGAGGGCCGGATCGAGCAGTGGGGCAGCCCGCTGGAGGTCTACGAGACGCCCGCCAACGACTTCGTGATGTCGTTCCTCGGACCGACCGCCACGCTGCGCGGCAAGCTCGTCCGCCCGCACGACCTCGTGCTCTCGCTCAAGCAGATCGACGACGCCGTGCCGGTGGTCGTCGAACGGATCGTGCACCTCGGGTTCGAGGTCCGCGTGGAGCTGCGCGACGGCGACGAGGTCGGGCTCCTGTCGGCGCAGATCACGCGCGGCGAGGCGTCGCGCCTCGGGCTCACCGTCGGCCAGGCGGTGTTCGTGCGGCCGGGGCAGCCGGCCGTGCTCGCGGCGCCGTAGCCGCGGCGCGGGCAGCCGCGTCCACTTCGGAGCACGGGCTCCGCTTTTTCGCCCGCCGGTGTTGGTGATTCGGCCGGTGGAGCGTGCGCCAACGCACGGTCCGAACCGGGGTGCCCGGAGACGCATCCGTCCTACGCTGGAAGGACGAACATGCACAC
>JAVHXX010000231.1 GCA_031119595.1 Patulibacter sp.
GTGCCGACGGGCCCGGGGCCGAGAGGTTCAGCGATGGCCCGCCGCCCGAGGCGGTGGGCGCCGAGGGAGCGGCCGGAGGCGTCGGCGTGCCCCCACCGATCGGTGGCCGGTTCGGGTGCGACAGGCTGAGGTTCACCGGCGCGCTGGGCTGTGCCGGAGCGGCCGGTGCGGGTGGCGTCGGCGCGGCCGCGCCCGGCGGCGAGAGGTTCAGCGACGGCGCCGGCCCGCCACCGCCGCTCGGCGGGGCGAGGTTCAGGGAACCGGCAGCCGGCGCGCTGCCCGGAGGCGAGAGGTTGAGCGATCCGCCCGTCGGCGCCGCAGGCGTCGGAGCCTGAGCAGGCGGCGTCGGCGCCACCGGCGCTTCGCGCTTCGCGCGGCGGCGCAGGTAGGTGAGGTCGGCGCGGCTGGCGGTGCGGTCGACCGGCATCAGATCGCGACGCCGAAGTCCTTGGCGACGCCCGCGAGCCCGGTCTTGTAGCCCTGCCCCACCGCGCGGAGTTTCCAGGCGCCCTTGTTGCGGTAGACCTCACCGAAGATCATCGCGGTCACGTCGACACCCGAGCCCTCTTCGATCTCGTACCGGACGAGCTCTCGGCCGTTGACGTCGGAGATGCGGATGTACGCGCCGCGCACGCCCCCGAAGTTGCCGGGCTTGCGGACGTCCGGGTCGGCGTAGACCACGAACACGATCTTCTCGACGTCCTCCGGGACCGCGGGGAGGTCGAGGTCGAGCTCCTCCTGATCGCCGTCGGTCACGTACTTCACCGCGCCGTCGGGTGAGGCGAGCTGGTTGAAGAACACGAGGTGCTCGTCGGAGAGGGCCTTGCCCGAGGCGTCGCACAACACCGCCGAGGCGACGAGCTCCGTCGCCGGCCCGTTGCCCTGGATGATGTTCCACCCGAAGCCCACGGCGATCGGGCCGTTGCCGCCCGGGATGAGTTCGCTGAGGGCCGTGTTGGCGCCGCGCTGAAGGGAGATCGAGCCGAGGTTGGGCATCTAGAGGGCGAGGTCGGACTGCTGGAACTTGGTGGTGAGGAACCGGCCCTGCGTCTTGAGCTGGTCGCCGTCGTGGGCGTAGACCGCGCGACCGAGGTCCTCGGCGGCGTTCGCGAGGGTCACGAGCTGGTCGAGGAGCTCGTCGCCCGGGGTGCGGCCGTCGGCACCGACGGCGAGCGCGAACTGCCGGTTCAGGCCGATGTAGGCGCCGAGCGTGGTCGGGAGGTAGTCGGTGACGAGCGCCTGCACGGCGATCTCCTCGTCGACGTTCGGCGGGTTCGCGACGAGGTGCTCCAGCAGCGGCTGGAGGACGTCCTCGATGCGACCCAGCTGCGGCAGGGCCCCCACCGGCAGGCGTGACCCCGCGCCCCGGGCGGTCCACCGGATCTCGTCGAGCTTGAGCAGCATCCGCTCACCGAACGGCTTGTTGACGAGCGTCTGGGCGTTCGGGTTCTCCGGGACGGCGTGCGCGCGGTCGGAGCCGGAACGGTTGAAGAGGGAGTTCCACATGAGGCGTCGGTGGCGCGGGAGCGGCGTCGCGGCCGCCCCGGCGCAGCCCCCATCCTAGATGAGGGTGCGCACGGCGATCGACCGCTAGGAGCCCTGCTGCTGCACGCTGCTCGACCGCTCCAGGTAGGGCTTCGCCTTCGCGAGCTGCCCCTCCAGCGAGGTGACCGTCTGCTGCATCGACTTCGTCGCCTCGGCGCGGAAGGTGTCGATCGAGTCCATGGTCGCGAACACGTCGGTGAAGGCCTGCTCGAGCTTCTGGACGTCGATGGTCGACGAGGCCGCCTGCTGCTGGATCTCCGCCGACTGCGACCGCAGGAGCGCGGCGTTGTTGGCGATGATGTCCGAGGTGGCGGTGTTGAGCGCCGTGATCTGGCTGAGGACGAGCTTCTGGTTCGTGAGGGCCTCGGCGACGATCACCGCGGTGCGCAGCGCCGACAGCGTGGTCGTCCGCGCACGCTCGACGCCCTTGATCAGCTCGACGTTGTTGGACTTGACCATGTCCATGGCGAGGTAGCCCTGGGCCGCGACCGCGAGCTGCGTGAGGATGTCCTGGCGACGCTGGCGCACCGCGAAGAGCACGTCCGCGCGGAACGCCGTCGCCTTGGCCGGGTCGACCGAGTCGAGCTCCGTGGCCTTCGCGTCGACGCCGGCGTCGAGCTGGCCCATGAGGATCGCGTACTCGGTGAGCGAGCCCATGAGCGTCCACAGGTTGGCCCGCTCCTGCTCGATGGCGGCGTTGTCCTTGCGGAGCTCGTCCTGACTCGACGCGAGCGCCTTCGTGATGTCGTCGAGCTGGGACTGGGCGGTCTTGTAGCGGTCGAAGTAGGCCTGGATCTTGTTGCCGCCCGGGATGATCCCGAGGATCTTCTTGACCGGCTTGCCCTCGAGGTCGGCGCGGTTCGGGGTGAGCTCGACGACCGTCACACGGAGGTCGTTGAGGCTCTTCGCCGCCTTGCCCTGCGCGCCGAGCTCGCTCTTGCCCGAGGTGCCGGCGAGCGCGGAGGCCGGGCGATCGAGCATGCGGTTGGAGACGTTCGCGGAGGCGGTGAGCTCGGCCGCCCCGACCTGGCTGATCTCGTCGACCTTCTTCGACAGCTCGGGGCTGTTCGGGGTGAGCGACGTGAGGTCGTTCACGTACTGCTGGGCGAGCTGCTGGAGCTGCTGCTGCCGTTCGGGGGCGACCGGGAGCATGCCCTCGGCCTGCTCCTCCTGGATCACCGGCACCGGGGCCGGCGCGGTGAGGGCGAGCGCCACACCGGGCGACGGCGGCGCCAGGGCCAACGAAGGGGCGGCGGGGGCCGGAGCTGCGGTGTCGTTCTCGCTCATGCGCCTGAGCGTATACGCGGGACCGGATTTGTCGAGGCGGTTCGCCGCGCGGTCACATGCCGCCGGAACCCGGTGCATGGCCGACCCGGGCGCGACGCCGTCCGCCGCGCCGGGCCCCTACGATTGGGGCACCGAGCGGTGGTGGCGAAATGGTAGACGCAGCGGACTCAAAATCCGCCGGTGGTGACACCGTGGGGGTTCGAGTCCCCCCCGCCGTATCGAGGGGCTGCGAGCCGGCCCGGCTCAGCAGCCCGCGGGCAGCGTCCGCGTGACCGGGATCGTCGCCGTGAACGAGCAGGCCGGCTGGGTGCCGTCGCCGCTGGCGTCGGCGTCGGCCGCACCCGGGTTGATCGTGATCGTGCCGGTGCCCCCGGTGATGCGCAGCGTCTGACCCGTCCGGGTGAGCGTGGTGATCGCGGTCGTCGGCGCCGCGAAGCGGTACCCGAGGCCCCAGGCGTTCCCGTGGGGCGCCATCGTCTGATAGCTCCAGTTGCGGGCCTGCGCGCTCGTGAGGACCTTCGGCGCGGCGAACAGGTTCCACGCGATCGCCTTGGGCAGCTCACGGCGCCAGTACTGCCACGCGTGCAGGCCGACGCGCACCCGTAGGCTCACGTCCGCGCCCGAGGCAGCGGCGAGCGCGGCGAAGCGGGTGCTCTCCCCGAGCACGAACGCCTCGATCGCCCCGCCCTTCGTGACCTGGTCGGAGGTGTTGCCGATGGTGAGGTCCGGGATGCCGTTGCCACTCGACACGTAGAGCCGCGACCACGCGACGTTCGACGTCGTCCAGAGCGGGTTGCTGACCGTCGCGTAGGGCCCGGTCGGCGGACCCCACACCTCGGCGAACGGCGCGCCGATCGCGTCCGGGAGCTGGGCCTGCGCCTCGACGCTCTGCGAGTCGAGCAACCCCGACATCGACACGACGCTGCCGAAGTAGCCCGGCAGCTGGCCGCCGAGGAGCACCGCGCCGTAACCGCCCATCGAGATGCCGGCGATCGCGTGGTTCTGGCGGCCCGGCAGGATCCGGTAGCGCGACTCGATCGTCGGGATCACGTCGTCGAGGAAGTACTGGGTCCACCGCGGACCGCTCCGGGCGCCACCCTCCCACCAGTCCATGAGGAACCCGCGGCCGGACTCCGGCATCACGACGATCGCGGGCAGGCCCTTCGCCGTCGTCTGGATCGACCCCGAGCTCGGGTTGGCCCAGCCCTCGCTGTTGTCGCCGATGCCCTGGAGCATGTAGACGACGGGCCACGCCTTCGTGGGGTTCGCGTCGTAGCCGTCCGGGAGCATCACGGTCGCCTTGAGGCGGTCGATCTTGTTGAGCACCACCGTGCTCTCGTCGATGTTGCCGTGCGTGCTCGGGAGGTCGAACTCCTCCAGCCGCTGCGCCGCCCCGGCACCGGCCGGGACGAGGCTCAGGAGGAGAGCGGCGAGCAGCGGCACGGACCACGCGGCGGCTCGGGACAGGACACGGACACTCGACATGCGCGGCATGGTCACACGCTCCGTCGCGATGCTCAGAACGCCGTTCCGAAAGCGGCACTGCCCGCGCCGGGAACTAGAGTCGTCGACATGGGTTCGAAGACCGAACCGAAGGATCGCGGCACGGCCAGGGCCTGCCCGATCGCCGACGCCCTCGACCTGCTGGGCGACCGCTGGTCGCTGCTGGTGCTGCGCGAGATCAACCTCGGACACGGCCGCTTCAGCGAGATCCGCGTCAACACGGGGGCGCCGAAGGAGACCCTCACGGCACGGCTGCGTAAGCTCGAAGAGGCCGGCGTGATCGCCCGGCGACCCCTCGGCAAGTCCGCACCGAACCGCCACGGATATGTGCTCACCGACGCGGGCGAGGACGTGCGTCCCGTGCTCGCGGCGCTCCACGCCTGGGGCGAGCACCACGGCGCCTGAAGCCGTCGTCAGCGGAACGCGGGTTTCGTCACGCCCCAGCCGCCGTCGGCGTCCAGCACCTGGCCGGTGACGTACGCCGACTCGTCGGTGGCGAGGAACTGCACGAGCGCGGCGATGTCCTCGGGTTCGCCGATCTCGCCCAGCGGGACCTCGCGGAGATAGTCCGCCATCACGTCGGCGTCCTCCAGGACCGCGGCCGACATGTCGCTCCGGGTGATCGCCGGCCGGACGGCGTTGACGCGCACGCCGTTCGGGCCCCACTGCGCTGCCAGCGATCGCGTCGCCGCCTCGACGCCGCCCTTCGTAGCCGCGTACAGCCCCGACCCGGCCGTCCCGAGCAAGGCAAGTGACGACGAGACGGTGACGATGCTGCCGCCTCCGTTCCGCGCCATGTGGTCGGCCGCGAGCGTCGCGAGCTGCAGTGGCGCGCGGAGATTCAGGGCGACGACGTCGTCGATCTCCTCGGCGGTCAGTGGCGCACGGGCGTTGTGACTGCGGCCCGCGTTGTTGACGAGCACGTCGAGCCGTCCGGTCCCGTCGACCGCGGCTTCGAACACGCGCTGCGCCGCATCGGCCTCGGCCAAGTCGGCGACGACGACCAGCGGATCGCCGTCGAGCTCATCGGCGATCGCACGCAGCGTCGACGCGGTGCGGCCGACGAGGACCACCCGCGCGCCGGCGTGCGCCAGACGGCGAGCGATCGCGGCGCCGAGGCCACGACCCGCGCCCGTGACGACGGCGGTGCGGCCCGCGAGGGGCGTCGGATGCGGAAGGGCGGGCGCGTGCGGCATGTCGGTGATCTCCTGCCCGCAGGACGGGCATCAGTTCGATTTTCGAACCAGACGCTACTGCGATGGTTCGAACGGCGAACCTGACTCGCGGTCGGAGCCGGTCTGCCGGCGGCGGCCGGCCGGCCCGGACGCGTCGGCTTCCCACAGCTCCACGTCCGCACCGGCCGGTGCTCATCCGCCTCTTCAGCGGCCGTCCCGTGCCACACGGGACCGGCCGTCAGTGGACCAGGTTCACCAGGTCCTGAAGCATCTGGTCGCACGCGGAGATCACGCGCGAGTTGGCCTGGAAGCCGCGCTGGGCGGAGATCATCGTGGTGAACTCCGAGGCCATGTCGACGTTCGACATCTCGAGGACACCCGAGATCGACTGGCCGAACTGGTCGCCCGGCGTGCCTGCCTGCTCGGCACCGGACTGCGCGGTCGCCGCCCAGCGGTTGTCGGTGACGCGCTCCAGACCCGGCTCGTTCGCGAACTTCGCCACGGAGAGGTACCCCGCGATCGCCCGGCCGTCGGCACCGATCGGCGGCAGGGCAGCAGGCTGCGTCCACCCGGCCGGGGGCGTGAAGCTCACCGCGCCGTCGGCGCGATCGCCACGTTGCTGGCGCCGTCCGGGATCTGGATGTAGCAGTCGGCGACCGACCCGCTCGCAGCCGTGTCCGGGGCGACCTTGCCGACCACGTAGTAGCCGTCGGTGGTGATCAGGTAGCCCTTGTCGTTCTGGGTGAAGTTGCCAGCGCGGGTGTAGTTCATCGCCGCACCCGTCGGCGTCCCGGCCGTCGGGTTGCCGGAGGTCGGGGTGCCGTTCGCCACGCGCAGCCATCCGTCGCCCTGGATCGCGACGTCGAGCGACGACCCCGTCACCTGGAACGACCCTGCGCCCATCAGGTTCCCGATCGAGCCGACGGTGACGCCGAGGCCGATCTGCTTCGCGTTGCTGCCGCCGAACCCGGGGCTCGAGGCACCGCCGGTCTGCTGGAGCTGGGTGAGCGAATCCTGGAACGTCGTACGGCTGGCCTTATAGCCGATCGTGTTGACGTTCGCGAGGTTGTTCGAGGTCACGTCGAGCAGGATCTGATGACTCATCAGCCCGCTCTGGGCGGTGAACATGGCACGCATCATCGGGACGTACGTCCTTGGTGGATCGTGGCCTCCCCGTGTGGGGTCCGGCCTGTGGGGGGTATCTCGCCCCGGCCGATGGCCGGTGCGCACTCCTCCAATCGGCCCAGGGTGTCTCAGATTTAAGAAACTGGACAAACGACCAGACGCGTTGCTGGTCCCTTGTCACCCCGAAGGGTGGCGCGACGATGCACCTGCCATCCCGAGGCCGCCGTCGGTCACGCAGGATGCCGGATCGCGAACGCCCTCGGGCGACGCGGGACGCCGCGCGCGACTCAGACGACGAACGCCGCGACGAGCGTCTCGCCGAGCTTGCGGGTCGCCGCGGCGGCCGTCTCGCGACCGTCGTGGATCTCCTCGGTCGCCGCGACGATCAGCGCGACGATCATCCCCTGGATCCACGCGGCGCCGAGCGGCCGCAGCACGCCGCGCGCCAGTTGCGCCTCGATCCAGTCGAGCAGCGGATCGGCGCGGGGCTGGCGACGGACCTCGTCGCCGACCGCCTGGTGCGCGGCGAGGAACCGGTAC
>JAVHXX010000232.1 GCA_031119595.1 Patulibacter sp.
GCCTGGGGTTAGCCCAGCGCCGCGATGGCGTCGTTGGGGGTCGCCGGGCTGCCCTCGGGCGCATTGGTCGTCCAGACCCTGGAGGCGCCGGCCGAGCCGAGCTGCTCCGGGAGACCCGAGACGTCGGTGCCGACGACGACCGCGTGGGCCGCGCCGCCGAGCTCGCCCGCGAGGCTCGCGGCCTCGGAGACGGCGCCGAGGCTGTTCTTGTTGACCTTGCCCTCGTGGGCGAGGGCGTAAACCAGGATGTTCGCCATGGTGGTTCCTTTCCCCTAGACGAGCTTGCGCTCGTCCAGCCAGGCGACGATCTGCTCGACCGTGGCGGCCGTGTCCTCGTCGGTGATAACGGTGCCGCCGGACTTGACCTCCGGCTTCGTGAAGTCCTTGCACTCCACGCCGGAGCCGGCCGAGCCGACCTTGCCGGCGTCGATGCCGGCGTCCGACAGGGACAGCTTCTCGACGGGCTTCTTCTTCGCGCCCATGATCGCCTTGAGCGACGGGTAACGCGGCTCGTTGATGGCGTCACCGACGGAGATGACGGCCGGGAGCTTGACCTCGACGGTGTCGTAGCCGTACTCGGCCTGACGCTCGGCGGTGATGGTGTCACCGGCGAGGTCGAGCTTGACGACCTGCGAGAGGGCCGGCTGGCCCAGGAACTCGCCGACGACCGAACCGACGGCGTAGGAGCCGCCGTCGTCGGACTGCTGACCGAGGAGGACGAGCTCGGGCGACTCGCGCTTGACGAGCTCGGCGAGGGCGTAGCCCGTGGCGATCACGTCGGAGCCGGCGAGACCCTCGTCGGACAGGTGGATGGAGCGGTCCGCACCACGCGAGACGGCACCCTGGAGGGTGCGCGAGGCGCTGTCCGGACCGACGGTGACGGCGACGATCTCGGAGACGTCGTTGCCGGCCTCCTTGATCTGGACCGCAGCCTCGAGGGCGTGCGTGTCGTACGGGTTGAGTGCCTTCTCGCCGCTGCGGTCGATGCGACCGTCGGCGGTGATGGTCTTCTCGACGGCGGCGTCGGGAACCTCTTTGACCAGGACCAAGATCTTCAAAACGGATCTTCCTTGTGGACGGAGTTGAAGCGGGAGGCGCGGTGCGGGATGCGTGCGGGCGGGTCCGGGAGGACTCGCTACACGGCCCGTACGTTGCTGCGAATGAATTCGATGATGTCCTGGGTCGGGGACCCAGGAGTGAAGACTGCCGACACGCCGCGCTCCTTGAGCTCGGGGATGTCGTCGCCGGGGATCGTGCCGCCGACGGTGACGAGCACGTCGCCCGCGCCTTCGGCTTCGAGAAGTTCGACGATGCGCGGGACGAGCGTCATGTGGGCGCCGGACAGGATCGACAGGCCGACGGCGTCGGCGTCTTCCTGGATCACCGTCTCGACGATCTGCTCGGGCGTCTGGTGGAGACCCGTGTAGATGACCTCCATGCCGGCGTCGCGCAGCGCGCGGGCGACGATCTTGGCACCTCGGTCGTGTCCGTCGAGGCCGGGCTTGGCGACGACGACGCGGATCTTGCGGACTGCAGTGGCTTCACTCATGAAGAATCAGCGCCCTCCACGGGCACGGGCCGTGCGAGAGGCCCGGGGATCGTACTTGCCGAAGCTACTCCTGCGTCGGCTCGTGTTGACGGGGCGTTGGAACCCGCGGGTACCGTAGCGATCAGGCGGTTGCGCGGCGTCGCGCCGCGGTGACGAGGGTCACACCGGCAAGCAGGGCGACGGCCGCGGTGACCCCAAGCGAGGCCCGGCGGGCGAGGTGGTCGAGCGACAGCACCTCCCAGCCTTCGCGGATCGCGATCGCCCGCAGGGCACGGTCGGGATTGACCGCGACGGGCCGACCGACGGCGCGCAACATCGGCAGGTCCGAGATCGAGTCGCTGTATGCCGTGGAGTTCTCCAACGACACGCCGGCCGCGACGGCGATCTCCTCCATGGCGACGACCTTGCCCTCGCCGTAGATGAAGGGCCCGCCGGGTTTGCCGGTGTAGTGCCCGTCGACGACCTCGGAGCGGGTCCCGACGGCGCCGTCGAAGCCGAGCGTCTCGGCGAGACGGTCGGCGAACTCCTGGCTCGACGCGGTGACGAGGTAGACGGGTTCGCCGGCGCGCTGGTGGGCGTGGGCGCGGTCGAGGACCTCGGGGTAGATCCGCGGCAGGACGCGGTCCATGACGGCGCTGCTGATCGCCTCGAGGTCCGAGGTCGGCACGCCGGTCACGTAGCCGCTCACCCGCAGTCGCACGGCGTCGGTGGTGGCGTCGTCGAGACCCCACAGGCGGAACCGGGCCGACACCCACGTGTCACGCACGAGTTGACGTTTGGAGACGATTCCAGCGCGGGCCATCTCGATGAGGATCTGAAAGCCGCTGCTCCCGGAGACGAGCGTGCGGTCGAGGTCGAAGAACGCCGCCGAGCGGACGCGCGCGCCTTCGTCTGAGGCGGTGAGGTGCGGGTCTCTGGTGGTGGTCTGCGTCACGGCGGCGGAGCGGATTGGGGCGAAGGCGTTCTGGATACGCGCGGGGCGCGCGTCCCGACCACGATGATGGCCGGTCCGCGCGCCCCGATGCGCAGGTGGCCCGTCAGACGGGCCGAAGCGGGCGGATCAGCCGTTCACGCGAATGATGATCGCGTCGCCCTGGCCGCCACCGCTGCAGATGGCGGCGACGCCGAGGCCGCCGCCGCGGCGGCCGAGCTCGAGGACGAGCGAGCCGATGATGCGCGCGCCGGACATGCCGAGCGGGTGGCCGAGGGCGACGGCGCCGCCGTTGACGTTGACGTTCTCGGGGGTGAGGCCGAGGACGTTCATCGAGTTGAGGCCGACGGACGAGAACGCCTCGTTGAACTCCCAGAGGTCGATGTCGTCGACGGTGAGGCCGGCGCGGTCGAGGGCCTTCTTGGCGGCGGCGGCCGGGGTCTTCGCGAGGTACGGGAAGTCGTCGGCGACCTGGGCGTGACCGACGATCTCGCCGAGGATCTGCTTGCCGTTCTTCTGGGCCCATTCCTCGGAGGCGAGGACGAGCGCGGCGGCGCCGTCGTTGACCGACGGCGAGTTGCCGGCGGTGTGGGTGCCGTCCTTGACGAGGCCGCGGAGCTTGCTCAGCGTCTCGGGGGTGGTGCCTTCGCGCGGGCCCTCGTCGGTGTCGACGATGGTGTCGCCCTTGCGGCCCGGGACCGTCACGGGGACGATCTCCTTCGGGAGGTTGCCGTTGGCCTGGGCGGCCAGGGCACGGTCGTGGGAGCGGGCCGCGAACTCGTCGAGCGACTCGCGGGTGATGGAGAGCTCGTCGCCGACCTCGGTCGCCTCGACGTACATCTGCTTGCCGGTGAAGGCGTTGGTCAGACCGTCGTGCTGCATCAGGTCGATCATGGTCGCCGGGCCCATGCGGAAGCCGTTGCGCGAGCCGGGGAGCGCGTGCGGCGCCTGCGACATGGACTCCATGCCGCCGCCGATGGCGACCTCGACCTCGCCGGCGCGGATGTGGAGGTCCGCGATGGCGACGGCGCGCAGGCCGGAGGCGCACACCTTGTTGACGGTCTCGGAGGAGACGCCGATCGGGATGCCGGCGGCGATCTGCGCCTGGCGCGACGGGATCTGGCCGGCGCCGCCCTGGAGCACCTGGCCCATGACGACGTGCTCGACCTCGGTCGGCTCGACGCCCGCACGCTCGAGGGCGCCGCGGATCGCGATGGAGCCGAGCTCCGTCGCGGGCAGGCTCGAGAGCGCGCCGCTGAGCTTGCCGATGGGGGTACGCGCGGTACCCAGAATCACAGTTTTGGCCATGGTGAGAGCCCTCTCCGAAAAGGTTCGCGGTCGGCGCGGGAGATTAGGCCAGACGCCGCGCCGCGTGCGGTGAGCCGTACTTCGGAGCGTCGGCGGGACTCGGCACGGAGCGGACGCCGGCCGCGGAAGGGCTGCTCAGGCGGAGGGACCGCCGAGGCGGTCAACGCCGATGAGGATCGAGCGCGCGAGGCCGGAGAGCGGCTCGCGGAGGGCGCCGATCTCGTCGGCACGGCCGGTCAGCGCGCACTGCATGGCGGTGCCGTTGACGGCGGCGAGGTAGGCCTCGCAGCTGAAGCGCAGCTCGGGCGTGTCGAAGCCGAGGATCGCGACGGCCATCTCCACGAACCGGCGGCGGGCACCGACGGCGAGTTCGACCGAGTCGGGGCCGGCGGCGAGGATCTCGACGAGGAGCGCGCGGGCGCGCTGGCGGTGGGCGGAGAGGCGGTCGAGGTAACAGCCGACGGCGGAGTCGATGCGTTCGAGCGGCGCCGCGTCCGCGGGGAGGGCTCGCTGCGCATCGAGGATCTGGTCGCGGAGGGCATCCGATTCGCTGCGGTGGGCGGCGTTGAGGGCGTCGGTCTTGTTGGCGAAGTTCTCGTAGAACGTCTCGCGGGAGACCCCGGCGAGCCGCAGGATCTTGCTGACCGTGGTGGCCGCGTAGCCCTCGCTGCCGACGACTTCGACGGTCGCTTCGAGCAGGCGCTCGCGCTGGGATTCGGCCACCTCCTCGCGGGAGAGGTTGTGGCGGCCGCGCGGAAGTCGGACTGGTGCGTCGGGCATGGCGGGGACCGATGATATGGACGTGGCCACCAGCCTGTTGCTGCGAACGGACCACTGATGTACGTTGGTGTTCTCCGATGTGTTCATCGGGGGGTGACCGGCCGGTCGCCGGCGCTGGTGTCGCCGACATGCGATCCGGCCGAACGGGAACCCAGCACACCATCTTCGGATGGCGGCGCTCGTGCTCCAGCGGACGGGACTCCGCCGGGGCACGTGGCGCATGCCGACGGCCAGGCCGCCAGGACCGCCGCACGACTCACGTACCGTGTGGCCGATGCAGGTCTCCACGACTCCCTCCCTCCCCTCCGACGCCCGGGACTCCGTGGTGCTCGCGCTGGCGGAGGGCACCGGAGTGCCCGAGATCTACGCCGACGCGATCAAGGCGGCGACCGACCGCCGTGAGGTGCGCACGAAGACCGGCCACCTGGCGCACCTGCACGTCGGAGACGAGCGGGTGATCGTGATCGGCCTCGGGCCGGCATCCGGCGTGACCGCCGAGGGGCTGCGGGTCGCCGCGGCGAACGTCCTCACGCGCGCGTCCGCGATCGCGGCCCCGGCACTCCACTGGGTCCTCCCGACGAACGTGCCCGTCGAGCCGGCCGCCGCGACGGCCGCCGTGGTCGAGGGCACACTCCTGAAGGCGTGGTCGTACGACGCGCCGCGCAAGACCAAGCCGGCCAAGGACCCCGAGCCGGAATCGCTCGTGGTGGTCGGCGGCGACGCGGCGGCGGCCGCTGCCGCGGCGGTCGTGGCCGGCGCCGCGAACTGGGCCCGCACGCAGCAGCACGAGCCGCCGAACGTCCTCACCCCCACCGAGCTCGGGCGCCGCGCCGAGCAGCTCGCGTCCGACCTCGCCAGCCCTCACCTTGAGGTCGAGGTCCAGGGTCGGGAGTTCATGGAGCGCAAGGGCATGGGCGCGCTCCTCGCCGTGTCCCAGGGGTCCACGCAGGAGCCGGCGCTCATCACCGCTCGGTACCGCCACCCGGATGCCAAGGGGCCGCGGATCGCGCTCGTCGGCAAGGCGGTCACCTTCGACACGGGCGGCATCTCGATCAAGGGTGCCGCGCGCATGCACGAGATGAAGTTCGACATGTCCGGGGGCGCCGCCGTGCTCGGCGCGCTCAAGGCGGTCGTCGAGCTGGACCTCCCCCTCGACCTGCTCGTGGTCGTCGGCTCGACGGAGAACATGCCGGACGCCGGCGCGTACAAGCCGGGCGACATCATCGCCGCCGCCGACGGCACGACGATCGAGATCACGAACACCGACGCCGAGGGCCGCCTCGTCCTCGCCGATGCGCTCCTGCACGCGAAGGAGGAGGGCGCCGAGGTGTTGGTCGACGTCGCGACGCTCACGGGCGCCGTGGTGGTCGCGCTCGGATCCACGCACGCGGGTCTCATCTCGACCGACGACGCCCTCGCCTCGGAGCTCGCCGACGCCGGCACCCGCACGGGCGAGCTCATCTGGCGCCTGCCGCTCCACGCCGAGTACGCGAAGCTCATGAACAGCCAGGACGCCGACCTCGTGAACGGTTCCCTGGAGCGCAAGGCCGGCACGATCACCGGCGGCTACTTCCTGTCGCGGTTCGCCGGCGACACACCGTGGGCGCACCTCGACATCGCCGGCACGGCGTGGAGCCTCGGCCGGGCGTACGCGCCGCGCGGCGGGTCCGCGTACGGGCTGCGGTTGCTCGTCGACTGGCTGTCGGCGCGCACCTCGGCCTGAGGCCTCGACGGCCGGCGGCGCTGCTGGCGCGCCGCGTCGGCCGGGTCCGGAAACGGAAACGGGGCCCGGGCTCGTGCCCAGGCCCCGCCGTGACTCCGGGGGCTGTCCGCCCGCGGCTGACTACCAGTGGATGTTCAGCACGCGAGGCAGCGTGTAGGTGTCGAAGAGCGTCTTCGAGTGCTCCGACTTGGGGACCATCGTCTGGGCGCGGTAGACGGCGGACGTCTCACCCTCGGTGGCCTTGAAGGTCACCGCGAAGTTGCCCTTGCTGTCGGGGCGGGCGTGCGCGACGGTCTTGTACGCGGTGCAGGAGATGCGCTCCTGGATCGCCACGACGGCCTGCTTCTTCGCACGCGGCAGCGTGGTGCGGCCGCCGAAGGTGACCGTGCCCTCGCGTGAGACGAGGCGCGTGGTGACCATGCGACGGGCGAACTTCAGCGCTGCGGTGCGCTTGCCCGAGATGACCGCGTAGTAGCGGGCCGAGTTCGTGTTCGCGATCGACGCGTCCGGACGGGCGACGCGCGTCGAGAAGACGCCGTCCTTGCCGACCTTCGCCGTACCGACCTTCTTGTTGCCGTAGGTCAGGTAGATCGTCGCGGTCTGCCCGATGAACTCGGACTTCGCGACGCCCTGCACGAACGTCTTGCCCTCCGACGGGCGGACCTCGATGAGGCGCAGGCGCGCGTCGCCGCACTGCAGCACGCGGTCGGCGAACGAGGCGTTCACGCCGCCGGAGCCCTGCACCGTGACCGTCGTCGGGGTGGGCGTCGGGGTCGGCGTCGGCGTCGGCGCCGGGGTGGGCGTCGGCGCCGGCGTGGGCGTCGGCGCCGGGGTGGGCGTCGGGGTGGGCGTCGGCGTCGGCGTCGGCACCGGGGTGGGCG
>JAVHXX010000233.1 GCA_031119595.1 Patulibacter sp.
CCCTGGATCGCCGTAAAGCCACTGCCGTTCAGGGTCACCGTGGTGGCGCCGGTCTCGGCCGCCCAGCATCGCGATTTCGATCCGGTCCGTGCTCTGGCCGACGAGGGCATCCGGCTCGTGCCGACGCCACGTGAGGAGAGCCGTGAGCGCGAGGCACTGCGGGCGTTCTCGAGAGACCCGCGGCTGCTGGCCCGCGCCGCGGCGATCCCCTTCTACGGCCTGCAGACCGAGATGCTCGCGGGCGGGATGCGCGCGGCGATCGCCCGCGAGGCCGCAGCAGGCGTCGACGTGGTCACCGTCGAGCACGACATCGGTGCGGCCCTGATCGACGGCGTGCCCGCCGCGCTGCCGCGTGCGCTGACGCTCGAGAACATCACCCCGGCCTACTACCGCACGCGCGCCGCCGAGGCTACGGGGGCCAAGCGGGCTGCGTACCGCTGGCAGGCCCGGACGACGGCCCGCTACCTCCGCGACCGCCTGCCGCGGTTCGACGCGCTCATCGCCGTCTCCCCGGACGACGCCGCCCTGCTCGACGCGAGCCGTCTCCCGCCGATCCACGTCGTCGCGAACGGCACCGATGTCGCCGAGCCGCTGCTCCCGCCCGTCGACGGCGCCGCGCCCCGCCTGCTCTTCACCGGCACGATGAGCCACCCGCCGAACCGCGACGGGATCCTCTGGTTCGCCCGCGAGGTGTGGCCCGGGCTCGCGGCGGCCCACCCCGAGCTGCGGCTCGACGTGGTCGGCCGCGCACCGGTTCCGGCCGTGGTCGCGCTCGGCGAGACGGACGACCGCATCGAGGTCACCGGCGGCGTGCCGTCGATGGTCCCCTACTACGAGCGCGCGACCATCACCATCGCCCCGATCTTCTCCGGCGGCGGCACGCGCCTGAAGGTGCTCGACGCCCTCGCCGCCGGGCGGCCGCTCGTCACGTCGACCATCGGCTGCGAGGGCATCGCCGTCACCGACGGGCAGGACGTGCTCGTCGCCGACGAACCGGCCGCGTTCGCCGCGTCGATCACCCGGTTGCTCGACGCCCCCGGCGACCGTGCGGCGCTCGCCCGTGCCGGGCGGCAGCTGGTCGAGGAGCGCTACGACTGGAACACGCTCGGCGCGCACCTCGGCGACGTCCTCGCGGACGTGGTCGCGCGGCGCGGCGCGGCCGCGTCAGTCTGAATCCGGGACCTCGGACCGCGGAAGCAGGCCCGATGCGGTCCCCGCGACCAGCCAGAACACCACCTGGAGCTGGCTGAAGAGCGCCACGGAGTAGACGGCGACCATCATCCCGAGGCCGATCGCGCAGATCGAGAGCGCGGCGATGTCACGGCGCATGCGGAGCGCTCGTGGGAGATACCCGACCGCGATCACGACGAAGCCGGCGAGCGGGATGAAGCCCCAGCTCCACGCCTCGAGGAGGTACTGGTTGTCGACGGAGGTGCGGCCGCCCGGACCGACGAGCGTCTTCGAGGTGCCGAACGGTTGGATGAACCCGGGCGTGAGCGCCTCGCGGTTGAGCTCGGCGCGGTAGTTGTCGGAGTAGGCGATGTTGCTCGCGTCCTTTCCCGACGCCTGCCCGAGCAGGAGCTGGCGGGTCTGCGGGATGGCGAGCACCGCGACGACGGCGAGGGCTGCGAGCGCCGTGATGGCGACGTTCCGACCCTGCGTGACCTGCCGCCACGAGATCGCGAGCAGCATCGCGGCGGCGATGACGAGCATGAGCCAGCCGGTGCGGGTGAGGGTCGTCGCCTGGAGCCCGACGAAGGCGAGCGCGAGCACGAGCAGCGGCCACCGGCGCCCGACGCGGCTCATCCACAGCCCGGCGGCGGCGATCGCGGCGCCGCTGAGGAAGATCGCGTAGAGGATCGGGTGCTCCCAACCGCCCTGGGTGCGCACGAGGCCGAGGCGGGTGTCGGCGACGCCCACGCCGCGGCTCACGCTCGTCGCGTAGCTGAAGGCGTCGACGAGGACGCTGTGGCCGGCGAGCTCGAGGGCCCCGAACGGCAGCGCGACGGTGCCGGCGATCACGAGGGTCCAGAGGACGGCGCGTTCCTGGCGGGCGGCGCCGAGCGCGCGGCCCGCGAGGAAGGGCAGGCCCCAGACCAGCCCGATCGCGATGACGGTCTTCGGCGTCTGTTGTCCCGCGAGGAACGAGAGCACCATGCCGCCGAACACGAGCACCGCGCCCGCGTCGATCAGGCTGAAGGTCGCCCGGTGCGGGTAGACGACGCCGGTGATCGAGAGCACCGCGAGCAGCCCCAGCAGGAGCACCGCGGGATGGACGGCGCCGCCGAACGGGAGCCCGTCGAGCGGGAGCACGGCCATCGTGCCCGCGGCCCCGATCAGCGCAAGCCGCGGGTAGCGCGCGACGACGAACACGGACGCGCCCGCGATCACGAACACCGCGAGCAGAACGCCGCCCTTGAGCGACGTGGCGGCGACCGCGCCGAAGAGCAGGCTGGCTGCGAGCGCGCCCCAGAGGACGAGGCGCGCACGGACGTGCCCCGCCTCGAGCAGCTCCGTGAGGCCGCCGCGTCCGCGACCGGGCAGCCGGGTGCGTGCGCCGGCGATCACGCCTCGGGATCCTCGCGCTGCCAGGCCACGCCCGGGTCCTCGAAGAAGTACTTCACGCGCTGGCGCACGAGCTCGGCCTCGACCGCCGCGTCGTAGCCGCTCTCACCGCGCGCCGCGATGATCGGGTACCAGGGCAGCGCGCGGCTGTCCTTGTCCCACTGGGCGGCGAGGTCGGCGGTCTTGCCGATGACCTTCGCGGGGATGCCGCCGACGATCGCGCCCGCGGGGACGTCCTTCGTGACGACGGAGCCGGCCGCGACCATGGCGTCGGCGCCGATGCGGACGTTCGGCATGACGATCGCGCCGAGGCCCACGAACGCGTTGTCCTCGATCACGGTGAAGCCGACGCCGTCGAGCGGGTTGCCGAAGGTGCGGTTGAGGATGGCGACCGAGCCGTCGTGGCCGACGATCGTGCAGCCCGCGAGGCCCACGCCGTAGCCGAGATGCACGTACGGCGGGTCGGTGACGACCGTGCCGCCGCCGAAGTAGACCTTGTCGCCGACGTGCTGGAAACCGCCGTGGCGCTGCTGGTACGCGCCCCACTCCCAGCCGTCCGGGCGCCCGACGACACGCCAGAGGCGGACGAACCGGCCGTGGCCGATCGCCTGGGATTTCAGGAAGCGGGCGAGGAATGCTCTCATGCGGGCGGGGTCGTGACTCAGGAGGTGCCGAGGTGGAGCGTCTTCAGGAGGAAGTCGCGAGCGCGTCGGTCGAAGGCGGTGAGGTCGGCCGGGCGGGGCACGTGCGCCGCGCCACGCTGCAGGTACATCCTGGAGGTCACGCCCTTCGCACGCAAATCCCGTGTGTTGGCCCGTGGCCACGCGAGCGGTACGACCTGGTCGTCGGTGCCGTTCTGGAAGAGCATCGGCGCCGCGGTGCGCTTCAAGGTCACGCTCGGCGGAACACCGCCGGAGAGCGACACCACGGCGGCCACGGGGTTGGGCGTCGACGTCGGCTGGCCCGCGGTCTGGATCGAGGCGATCGCCCCGGCCGACTCGCCGCCGAGCGCGATGCGGTCCGGGTCGATCCCGAACTCCGGGGCGTGGGCACGCACGTAGTCGAGGGCGGCACGCTCGTCGTGGACCGCCGCGCCGAGCGGCCGCAGGCACTCCACGACCACCGGCTTCGCGCCGCAGTCGCCGGCGAGCAGCCGGTAGTCGATCGAGAACGTCACGTAGCCACGGCGCGCGAACTGCTTGGCCAGCGTGACCATGTCGCCGTCCTTGCGGTTGCCGCCGGAGAAGCCACCGCCGTGCATCCAGATGATCGCGGCGCGGTCCTTCGCGGTGTCGCCGTCCGGCGCGTACCGGTCGAGGGCGAGCGGCTCCGCGGCGCCACGGTCGTCCTTCGTCGTGGTGTAGATCGTGCCGTCGGTGGTGGTGATGTCGTCGAAGAGGAGGTCGCGGTACCGCTCGCCGGCCTGGCTGGTCGGCGCCGGGGTGCCGTCACCGCCGGAGCCGTTGCTCCCGCAGGAGGCCAGGGCGAGACTCGGGAGGGCGGCGAGCGCGGTCAGCGCGACGAGGCTGCGGCGGCGCATCGACCGGCGATGTCGTCGGGGCATGGCGGCACCGTAGCGAGTGGCGGGCACGGCGGCGCGGGGTGTGGTCACGCTCGCGCGAGGACGGCGCGATAGGCACGTACGTGGGCCTCCGCGGACGCCTGCCACGTGAATCGTTCGGCGTGGGGCCGGGCCTCGCGCGTGAGCCGTGTGCGGAGGGCCTCGTCGGTGGCGAGCCGGTCGACGGCCGCGGCGATCGACGCCGGGTCGAGCGGGTCGAAGAGGACCGCGGCGTCGCCGAGGGTCTCCGCGAGCGACCCGGCGTGCGAGGCGGCGACCGGGCAGCCGCAGGCCATGGCCTCCAGCGGCGGGAAGCCGAAGCCTTCGAACAGCGACGGGAACACCATCGCGAGCGCGCGCCGGTGCAGGGCCGGGACGGCCGCGGCGGGCACGTAGCCGAGATGGTGCACGCGGCCGGTGAGACCCGCGGCACGGACGGCCGCGGCGAGCTCGGCGTCGCGGCCGTAGGTCTGGCCGGTGAGCACGAGATGCAGCGAGCGGTCCTCGACCTGCGCGAACGCTTCGATCAACCGCAGGTGGTTCTTGTGCGGCCACATGTTCGCGGGGTAATAGGCGAAGCGCTCGGGGAGGTCGACGCCCGCGAGCACGGTGTCGTCACCGGTCGTCACCGGGGTGAAGCGGGCCAGGTCGATGCCGTGGTGGATCGCCACGACCTTCGCCGGGTCGATGCCGAGGTGGTCGACGATCTGGCCACGCGCATGCTCGCTGATCGTGATGACGAGATCCGCGCGGCGGGCCGAGCGGTCGTAGGCGACGGCGCGGTACGCGCGCTCGCCGCGGGAGAAGAACTCGGGGACGGCGTGGTGGGCGACGTCGTGGAGGGTGACGACGTGCGGGATGCGCGGGCGCGGGATGGCGACCGCGACCGGGAAGTGGACGAGGTCGAGGCCATCGGTGGCGTCGCCGAGGATCCGGCCCGGCGTGAGGTACGCGGCGGCGAGCCGGGCCGCGCGACCGACCTTCGCACCGTGCGGATCCATGCCGGCGACGAACCGGATCTCCGCGCCACGGCCCGCGTACCGCTCGGCGACCTCGGCGTTGGCCAGGATCCGGACCGGGTCGGTGGACCCACCGGGCACGAGCGCGTCGAGGAGATCACGGACGTACGTCTCGGCGCCACCGATCTGGCCCGGCCGGACGGTGAGCAGGCTGTAGCCCAGACGGACCGGGCGGGAGGCGGGCGACCCGGCGCCTGCGGGTGATGCGACGGGCTGCGGCAACGCCCACGGTTATACCCGACGGACCGCGGTGGTCTGCCCCGGTCGGACCGGACCGCCCCCGGCGCCGCGTGGAAGCATCGTGGGCATGTCCCGGCTCCGCGTCCCCTCCCGGCCCGTCCTGTCCCTCGTCCTCGTCGTGGCCGCGCTCGCGGCGCTCCCGGCTGCGGCCGGTGCCGCGCAGCGCGTCGAGCAGTTCGCGCTGCCCGGGACCCACGGCAACGTCGATCCGAGCCAGGTCACCCTGAACGGCACCGATGCGCTGGACGCGTCGGTGCTGCTCCCGGACGGCTACGACGACGATCCCGGCAAGGCGTGGCCGGTCGTGTACCTGCTCGCCGGCATCGGCGACAACAGCCAGGGCTGGCTCACCTCCGGGACCCTCCGCACGATCGCGGCCGGCCTGCCCGCGATCGTCGTGATGCCCGAGTCCGGACGCGGGTTCGACGTCGACTGGTGGCAGGGCGGGACGCGCTCCGGTCCGCGGTGGGCCCAATATTTCCTCGACGACGTCATCCCCGCCGTCGAGTCGCGGTACCGGATCCTGCCGGGCCGCCGGAACCACGCGATCGCCGGGAGCTCGATGGGCGGGTACGGCGCTGCGTTGCTCGGCGGCCAGCTGCCGGGGTACTTCGGGTCGATCGTGTCGATGTCCGGGATGCTCGACTCGCAGGCGCTCGAGTCGTGGACGGCGCTGCCCTCGTCGATCGGGGCGTCGTACGACACGGTGTGGGGCCCGGTCACCGGGCCGTACGCGCAGGCGACGAACCCGATGCTCACGACCGACAACGTCGCGGGGTCACGGATGTACGTGGCGACCGGGACCGGCGTCCCGGATCCGACACTCCAGGCGACGGCGGCCGAGCTGACGGGCGGCGTCGCGATCGAGGGCTTCGTGCTCACCCAGACCACGCGCTACGCCGCGGTCGCCGCGGCGGCCGGGAACGACGTGACGCTGAAGGTGCGGACGTTCGGAATCCACTCGTGGCCGTACTGGCGCCGCGAGTTCCCGAAGGCGATCGCCTGGAACCTCTTCGCCGCCCCGCCCGTCGCCTCCGACGCCGCCGCGAACGCGCGCGGCTGGAGCTACGAGACGATGCAGCAGCACGGCAACGCGTGGGGGCTCGGCTACCAGTTCGCCGCCGCGCCGACGGCCGCCGTCGTCACGATCGCGCGCCGCGGCCAGACCGTGAGCGTGAGCGGCGGGAGCGGGTCGGTCACGATCAACCCGGGCGCCGCCGCGGCCGACGCGAGCGGCGCCGGGACGCAGCCCGCCTGCTCGTTCACGGCGACGATCCCGGTGACGCGCACGCTGCCCGCCGGCTGCTGAACGACCCCGCCGACGCGGCGCGCTCGCGCCGCAGCCGTGCGCGGGTTCGTGCGATGGTCGGGGCGTGACGCGGGTGGCGGAGATCGAGGCGTCGCGCGCCCGCAGCTCCGTGCTCCTGGTCGCCGGCACGATCCTCGTCGCGGTCAACCTGCGCTTCGCGATCACGAGTGTCGGCCCGCTGATCGACGACGTCCGCACCGGGCTCGGCCTCTCGAGCGCCGCCGCCGGGCTGCTGACCACCGCCCCGCTGCTCGCACTCGGGGTGGCGGCGCCGGCCGCCCCGGGTCTCGGTCACCGGTTCGGCCCCGAGCGCGTCGTCTTCGTGTGTCTGCTGCTCATCGCCGCCGGCGTGGCGTTGCGGCTGCCCGGCTCGGTGGCGCCGCTCTATGCCGGGACGATCCTGGCCGGGTGCGGGATCGCCGTCGGCAACGT
>JAVHXX010000234.1:0-2197 GCA_031119595.1 Patulibacter sp.
GATCAGCTCCGACTCGTAGAGGCGGTACACGTCGGAGATCGTGCGCTCGAAGTAGGAGCCGACGAGCTTGGCGTAGTCCTCGGAGTCGCGGAGCTTGTTCTTCGCGTCGCTGATCTGGTGCAGGACCGAGGCGGGCGTGAACCGCTTGGGGTCGACGCCGAGTTCGTCGAGGCAGCGCTTGACCATCCGGCGGGCGTCGGCCTGGTCGTAGATCGTGAAGGCCTTCGTGTAGCCGAGGCGATCGGCCTCGCTGCGCAGGATGCGCACGCACGCGCTGTGGAAGGTGGTGACCCACATGCCCTTGATGCGGTTGCCGAGCATCCCCTCGACGCGGTCGCGCATCTCCTGCGCGGCCTTGTTCGTGAAGGTGATCGCGAGGATCTCGTCGTGACGGGCGCGGCCCGCGCGCACGAGGTAGGCGATGCGGTGCGTGAGGACGCGGGTCTTGCCGGAGCCGGCGCCGGCGATCACGAGCGCCGGACCCTGGTCGTGCAGGACGGCCTGGCGCTGGTTGTCGTTCATGCCCTCCAGGAGGACGTCGAGCGAGGCCTGGTACCGCTCCGCCTCGACGTCGTCGCTGTCGGCGTAGAGCTCCTGCTCCTCGGACTCGTCGTACCCGTCCGGGGCGTCGATCGCGTCGTCGTCCTCGTCGTCGAACCCACCGAGCGCGTCGCGCGCAGCCCGCTCCTCACGGATCCGGGCGGCCTCGTCGCGCAGGGAACGCCGCGGCGGCGCGGCCGCCGACGGTTCGTCCGCAGCCGCCGGCCGGGAGCCGTCCGGGGTCATCGCAGGATCACCGGTGCCGGCTGGGGACTCGCCATACGGCGTGAAGAGGTCGGCGAACACCTGTTCCATTCTAGGAACTCCGGCGGCGGGACGACCACGACCCGGCCGGGCGACTGAGCCGCCTTCCCCGACCGTGCGTACTCCGTGTGACCGGCTCGCGAAGTTCTTGCAGCTGCAACGATCGAGCCGATAAGCTTGCCCTAGCAACCAACAGCGGGAACGCTTCCTTGTCCTCACCTCCTACCGATCGACCGAGCTCCGAGCTCCACGCCTCCGGCGTCGCGTCCTCTGCCGACGCGGTCGGTGCGGCGATCCGCACCAAGGTGCGCGTGCCGCTCACGCTCGGCGACGGCTTCCGCACCGAAGCCGACGTCTTCACCTTCACGGGCCTGTCCGACGGGCAGGAGCACCTCGCGCTCGGCATGGGCGACTACGAGGGCAACCCGGTCCCGCTCGTCCGGCCGCACTCGGAGTGCCTCACCGGCGACGTCCTCGGCAGCGAGCGTTGCGACTGCGGTCCACAGCTGCGCGAGGCGCTCGAGCGCACCAGCGTGGCCGGCGGCTACGTCCTCTACCTCCGCCAGGAGGGCCGCGGCATCGGCCTCTACAACAAGCTCGACGCGTACGCCCTGCAGGACGCCGGCCTCGACACGTACGAGGCGAACCGCGCCGTCGGCTTCGAGGACGACCAACGCGACTACACCGCGGCGGCCGAGATGCTCGCCGCCCTGGGCGCCACGACGATCGACCTCCTCACGAACAACCCGGACAAGGCCGCGCGCCTCACGGACCTCGGTGTCGACGTGCGCGAGGTGCTCCCCACGGGCGTCTTCGCGACGCCGAACAACCTCCGCTACCTCAACGCGAAGGTCAAGCACACGGGGCACACCATCCTGCTCCCGGACGCCGCCTAGGCGGACCGGGAGGGGCTTGGAAGACGCGACCCCTCGCGGGCCCGCGTCAGCCGCGCACGGCTACCAGGTGGGGACGGGGCACGGGCTACGGTCCGCAGCCAGGATGCACGTCCGCTGCACGTTGAAGCCCTCGGTGCGGTAGATCCGGAAGATCTTCCCGTCGGCGCTGGCGGCACGGATGATGTAGCTCTCGGACTTGCCGGAGCCGCGGGCGGTCACGTTGACCTGGCCGGCAGCCGGCTTTCCGGCGACGTACTTGATGCCCGCGGACGCGCCGCCGAGCGCGGCCTGCGTCTGGCACTTGGCGAAGGAGCCGGTCTGCGTCTGGCAGGCCTCGACCTGCGCCAACGCCATGCGGGCGTTCGCCATGGCGGCGGTCGCGTCGGCCGGCGTGGCCTTGTTGCGGATCGCGTCGGTGTTGACGGCGGGCTGGGCCGGCGGGTCGGCGGCGGCGCCGCGCGACCCCGTGAGCGTCCACAGGCCGGCTGCTGCGAGCA
>JAVHXX010000234.1:2207-7122 GCA_031119595.1 Patulibacter sp.
CTGCGAGCAGCGTCACGAGCGCGAGCACCACGCGGAACCGGGGAGGATGGATCGACGCCTGCAGTGCACCCATGCCCCTCAGATCGGCATTCCGGCGCGGGACTGGAGCACGAAACGCGTCAGACTGGCGGAAATGCGCCTGACCGACTCCGTCCGCGAGCACTGCGCCGCCACCGCGGGCACCGCCAAGAGCGTGCGGATCGTGCCAGACCGACTCGTCGAGCTGACGCCCGAGCCCGTCGGCCCGCCCGAGCCCGAGATCCACTTCCTCGACGGCTCGCGCGAGGACGTCGCCCGGTACGTGCTCTGCCTCACCGCGATCAACTTCGGCTCCGGATGGTGGCCGACCATCACGAAGCGCCCCGGGATGTCGGGGTACTTCACGATGGCGACCGGTCTCACCGAGCGGTTCCGGGCGCACGGCGCGTGGAGCAACGACGAGCTCCGGCGCCTCACGACCGCCGAGATCGCGGAGGCGCTCGGTCAGGATCCGGGCCACGACCTCATGTCGCTCTACACCGACGCGCTCCGCCAGCTCGGCCGCTGGCTCGCCGACCGCCCTGCGACCGCGGTGATCGACGCGGCCGGCGGTTCGGCCGAGTCGCTCGCCGAGTCGCTCGCGGCCGGGCTCTCCTACTTCGACGACCGCGGCTTCTACAAGCGCGCGCAGATCTGCGCGCCGGAGCTCCAGCGTTTCGGGGTGGCCACGTTCACCGATCTCGACCGGCTCACGCTCTTCGCCGACAACCTCGTGCCGCACGTGCTGCGGGTCGACCGTGCGCTCGTCTACTCCGACGCCCTCGCGGCCAAGATCGACGGCGGGCACCTCCTCCCGAGCGGCAGCTGGGAACGCGAGATCCGGGCGTGCGCGGTGCAGGCCGTCGAACAGCTCGCCGGCATCAGCGGCGCCGCACCGCACGAACTCGACATGGCGCTGTGGTCGCACGGCCAGTCGCCGGAGTACAAGGCGCATCCGCGGCATCGCCACCGCTGCGTCTTCTACTGACGGGCTGAGCAAACGCTCCGCTTTCCCGGCTCGTCAGGACCGATCCGGCGTTGACCGTCCCCACCCGGCGCCGACGCGGGGTGGCGCGGCTACGCTCGGCGCGTGGCCGTCCTGATCGATCCGAACCAACACGACGTCTTCCTGCTCCGGCAGAAGTGGACGATGGTGATCAACCGGTACTTCTTCTCGCTGCCGGACGCCCAGGGCAACGAGGGCCAGATCTTCTCGTTCGTCGAGCAGAAGCGGTTCAAGTTCAAGGAGGACATCCGCTTCTTCACGGACGAGTCCAAGACCACCCAGCTGCTCGGGATCAAGGCCCGGCAGCGCTTCGATCCGGCCGCCCGCTACGACATCACCGGCCCGAACGGCGAGAAGATCGGCGAGATCCAGAAGGCGTTCGCGAAGAGCCTGCTGCGCTCCACCTACCTCCTCTTCGACGCGCAGGGCAACGAGGTGTGCGAGGCCACCGAGAAGAGCCTCGGCATCGCGCTGTTCCGTCGTCTGGTCGGGTTCATCCCCTACGTCGACAACGTCGCGGACTGGCTGCCGATCCCGTACCACTTCGTCTTCCGGCGTGGCGACCAGCTGCTCGCCACGAACAGCCGCAAGGCGTGGAAGCTCAACGACCACTACACGATCGACTGCACCCCGGACAAGCAGCACGTCCTCGACCGCCGGCTCGTGCTCGCGGCGGCCGTCGGCATGGACGCGCTCCAGGCGCGGTGAGGGGGCCGCTCGCGGTGGGCTACGCCGCAGCGGACGCGAGCCCGGTCACCCGCTGGAGGTCGTAGACGGGATCGTCGGCATCGGCCGGGTAGCGCTCGACGAGCGCGTAGCCCGCCGTCGGGCTCGAGGGAGCGAAGCCGATGAGCACGTCCGGGGTCCGCGCCTGCTGGGCGCGAGCCGTCGCCGCGAGGCCCCGTCGGAGCACGATCCCGTCGCCGGCGTCGTTCTCGACCAGTGCGAACATCAGACCGCCGCCGATGAACGACGGCCCCGCCGACGACTGGCCGTTGAGCCCACAGCCCGTGGTCCGCATCGGCCGCACCGTCTTCCCGGACACGCTCACGAGCTCGACCGTGGACACTCCGCAGAGGCCGTCGTTCTCGGGGGTCGTCGTGTCGCGAACCTGCGCGATCCAGCGGCCGCGGAGCGCGAGCTGCTCGCCGCCCGGCGCCGCGAGACGCCGCACCGAACCGTGCGCGGGCCGGTAGAAGAGCGTCGTCGGCGCGAAGACCTGTTGGTGGTCGATGAACGTGACCGGCTTGCCCTTCCCCGTCCACCGGCTGAAGACGAGTGCTCCTCCGTCGAACGCTCCTTCGATCTCCCCCACGCCGCCGCGTGCCGCCGCCGCGACGCGCTGTTCCACGTGCGTGTCGACGTTCCACGCGTAGAGGTCGCAGCTCGCCACGGCGGACGATCCGCATCGCGGATAGGTGACCACCGGCGCGCCGTGCGTGTCCGTGCCGACGTGCGGGATCGCCCACCGCGGGAGCGTCCCGGCACCGGGAGCAGGGACGGGCGCATCGGTTCCGGATCCGACGAGCAGGGTCGCGGCACGGTCATCGGCGGTATGGGCGGCCACGGCGAGGACACCGTGCCCGGCAGCGAGCTGGGCACCGTGCGGGTAGGTGGCCAGGACGGTCGCCGTTGCCTTCGCGACGGCCGGCCTGGCGAGGGCCGCGCCGGAGGCCATCCAGGCCGCGAAAGTGAAGGCCGCCGTGATCGATACGAGGTGGAGCGTGTGGCGCATGTGCGCTTGAACCACGCGCCGGCGCGAAAGTTGCGCGGGACCCCAGCGGCGTCGGCCAGAGGGGGCGATCACAGTCCGGGCGGCAGGTCGGCCGGGTCGGGCGGCTCGAGGCCCTCGTCGTAGGTGACCTCGTCGACCCTGCGGAAGAAATGGCGGAGTTGGCCCGGGCCCGGCGGCCGCTCGAACACGCCGATCGTGCCCTGGTCCGGGTAGGCGACGATGTCCGGCTCGCCGGTCGTGCTGATCGCGATGAACCGCACGGTCTCGTCGGAGTCGTTGACGAGCTGGTGGGCGCCGTCCGGACCGGGCGGGAACACGACGAACGCCCCGCGCTCGAGGCGCCGCCAACCGGCGGGCGTGCGGAGCAGCGGCGTGCCCTCGAGCACGATCAGCTGTTCCTCCTCGACGTAGTGGAAGTGGTACGGATACGCCCGCTGGCCGGGGAGCAGGTCCCAGACGCTCGTGCCGATCCGGCGGCTCCCGGCCGCATCGCCGATCCGGCCCCGCAGCGAGTCGAAGCCCGGCACCTGCGACGTCGCGGAGCGCGGTTCGCTCCCGACGTCGTAGATGTTCGGGTCGCGCGGCGCCGTCATGGCGCCGAGACTAGCTCGCGGTCTTCGCGGACTCCTGCTTCGCCGCGACCTCGGCGGTGGCGCTGTCGATCGCGCGCTTGAGGGACTTCTTGCCGGCGGTGACGCGCTTCTCGGCGACAGGCTGCAGGACGCCGCGGCTGGCGATCGCCCCGCCGACGTAGCGGGGCGCCCACGTGCGGTCCTTGCGCTTGAGGACGGCCTTCTCGATCGCGTCGACGGCTTCGCTCACATGCACCGAGGTGCGAACGAACTTCGGCATCGCCTTCTCGAGGATCTTCGTCGACTCGCTGCTGAACGCATCGCGGACCATGTCCGTGTCGATGAAGCCGAAGTACGCCGTGCCGACGTCGACACCCTCGACCGACAGCTCCTGGCGGAGCACGTTCGTGAAGGCCTCCACCCCGGCCTTGGACGCGGCGTACGCGCTCATCAGCGGCGCGTGCGAGACGGCCGCGAGCGAGGCGATGTTGAGGAGGTAGCCCTTCGACGCGATCAGGTGCGGCACGACGACCTTGTCGGTGCGGACCACGCCGAGCAGGTTGATCTCGAGCTCGCGCTCGATCTGCGCCAGCGGCGAGGTCGCGAACGCCCCGACGTAGTGCACGCCGGCGTTCGCGATCGCGACGTCGAGCCCGCCGAACCGCTCGACGGCACCGTCGACGGCGGCCTGAAGCTGGTCGACATCGGTGACATCGGCCTCCCACCACGCGGCGCGGTCCGCGCCGAGTTCCGCGGCAAGCGCCTCGAGGCGCTCGGGCTCGAGCCCGACGAGCGCGACCTTCGCCCCACCGGCATGGAGCCGCTTGGCGGTTTCGGCACCGATGCCGCGCGCGGCTCCGGTGATCAGGACGGTCTTCCCGGCGTAGGACATGTTGAGCAGTCTCCCCTCAGCGAAGTTTCACTGGTGTAACTACGAGGATGCCACACCGCGGGCCGGCTCGCCACACCCGGTGGCCGATCGACGGGCGGCGCGAGCGCGGCGGCGGCGGGTCGCGCGGCCTCGGCCTACCGCTCGAGGTACGGCAGCGGCGCGGGGAGCACCAGACCGAACTCCTCGCGGAGCACGGCTTCGGCCTCGTCGGCGGTGATCACCCGGTCGACCTGGCGGTCGGCCTCGTCGACCACGAGGCGGCTGCCGCCCAGGGAGCGTTTGCCGGTCGCGGTAGGCCTCAGGACCATGAGCCGCTGCTTCATCGTCGACTCGGGATGGGTCGCGACGAAGTGGTTGCCCATCTCACAGTCGACGACGTACTCAGGGCGCGGATCGAGCAGGTACTGCGCCTCCCACCCGTCCGGGGTGAGCAGCTCCAGCAGGAACTCGCCGTCTTCGTCGACCAGCCGGAAGCGGTCGGTCCCCAGGGTCTGCTCGACGTCGGTCGCGAAGGTGAGCGGACCTCGGAGCGCCGTGCGGCCGTAGCCGACGTCGCTGAGGATCTCCTCGCCCTCCAGGTGCACGCGCAGCGCGAGATGGGTGTGCGGACGCGGCGCGGTGGCGCCGATGAGCACGCGGCCGGCGAGCAGGTCGAGCTCGTACCCCAGGGCACGCAGCACCGCCGCGAACAG
>JAVHXX010000235.1 GCA_031119595.1 Patulibacter sp.
GCCGAGCCCCCGGCGCCGCGCCGAGGGGCTCGCCGCGCTGGAGCGGGTCGCCGCCGACGCCGACATCGCCGCCGTCTTCAGCACGACGGAACTCGCGCGGACGCTCCGTCCCGCGCTCCGCGCGGCGCCGACCCTCCTCAGGCGGCCGTGGCTGTTCGCCGACGAACCGCACTCGGGCGTGCCCGCCCGGCAGCTCCCCGATCCCGAGCCGACGGACCTCGCCTACCTGCAGTACACGTCGGGGTCGACGAGCACCCCGCGCGGGGTGATGCTCAGCCACGCGCAGGTCGTCGCGAACGTCGTGGTGCAGCGCGACCGCTGGTCGATGGATGCCACGACCACGATGTACTCGTGGCTGCCGCCGTGGCACGACATGGGCCTGATCTCCGGGCTCTTCACGGGGCTCCAGCTCGGCTCGACCACCCATCTCGCGCCGCCGACGGCGATCGCGCGGCGCCCGTACCACTGGCTGCGTGCCGTCAGCGATCTCGGGATCCGGATCACCGGCGGCCCCGACTTCATGTACCGGATGGCGGCCGCCCGGATCACCGACGACGAACTCGCCACGCTCGACCTCTCACGGCTCGAGCACGCGTTCTGCGGTGCCGAGCCCGTCCGGGCGAGCACCCTGGAGGCCTTCGCCGAGCGCTTCGCGCCGGCGGGGCTCCGACTCGGCGCGCTGCGGCCGTGTTACGGGCTCGCCGAGGCGACGCTGCTCGTCAGCGCCGGACCGCAGGGTGAGGAGCCGGTCGTGCGGGCCTTCGACCGCGCCGCGCTCGGGCGAGGCAAGGCCGTCCCCGCGGCCGACGGGGCGCCGATGGTCGGGTGCGGCGCCGCGACGCACGGCCAACACGTCGCCATCGTCGACCCGGACACCCATCGACGCGTCCCCGACGGCCGGGTCGGCGAGCTGTGGACCGCCGGGCCGAGCAACGGACTGGGGTACTGGCGCCGGCCGGCCGCGACCGAGCAGCTCTTCCGGGCGACGATCGAGGGCGAGCCCGGCACGCCCTGGCTCTGCACGGGCGACCTGGCGTTCGTCGACGACGGCGTGATCTTCATCGCCGGTCGGAGCAAGGACGTCGTGATCGTGAACGGGGTCAACCTCCACGCGCCCGACATCGAACTCGTGGCGCAGGAGAGTGACCCGCGCCTCCTCACCCGCGCGACCGCGGCGTTCGGGATCGACGACGGCGGGGCCGAACGGATCGTCGTGGTGATCGAGACGCCGACCGACCTCGCCGCCGACGCCGACGCCGACGCCGACGCCGACGCGATCATCGCCGCCGTGCGTCGAGCCGTCGGACAGGCCTTCGACGTGATGCCCCACCGGATCGTGCTGACCGAGTCCGGCGGGATCCCCAAGACCACGAGCGGCAAGGTGCAGCGCAGCCGCACGCGCGCGCTGCTCGCTGCCGGAACCCTCCCCGTCACCCGGGACTGGAACGCCACGAGAGCGAGCACCGCATGACCTCCGCCGACCTCACCACGCCGGCCGACGAGGCCCTCGCCACGATCACCGGCGACCACGGCCTGCCGGTGCCGGCCTCGCTCACCCGCGACCCGCGCAAGCAGGTGCTCTTCGGCGCCGATCCGTACTTCCGCCAGGGATGGGCCGACGCCCTGCGGATCCTCGGTCCGACCGCCGCCGAGCAGCTGCGCGACATCGGACTCGTGCTCCTCAAGCCCGACGCGATCGCCATCGGTCACGCCGACGCCGCGATCGACTGGATGGCGACGAAGGACGCCGAGATCGTGCTCGCACGGCGCGGCACCCTGAGCCCGCACGGCATCCGTGCGATGTGGCAGTTCCAGATGAACGCCGCCTCGATCGACCGTCTCGAGCTCACCGACCTCGCCCTCGCCGACGCCCCGGGCCTGATCCTCATCGGCCGCCTGCCCGCCGATCCCGTGCCTGCGACCGTGCGCTTCAGCGCCTGGAAGGGCCCCGCCGACCCCCGCAAGCGCGAACCCGGCGACCTGCGGAACGCGCTCGGCGGCGGCAACTTCCTGCTGAGTTTCGTGCACGCCGCCGACGAACCGGCCGACCTCGTGCGCGAGCTCGCCATCCTCTTCGGCGCGGTCGAGCGGGAAGCCGTCCTGCGGCAGCTCGCCGATCCCACCTCGATCGAGGGCCCGGACGAGGCGCGCCGCATGGCGCGCGCCATCGAAGCCGACCTCGATCCCCACGACCTGGAGCTCGGGACCGCGATCGCGGCCCTCGACGCCAGCACCCCGGACGGCCCGCACGCGCGGGCCTTCCGCGAACTGCTCGACGCTGTGCGGAGCGGCGAGTTCACCGACTGGCGGGCGCTGTGGCGCGCCGCCGACGACGCAGGCGTCCCGCCGACCCGGTGGGACCGGGCCGTGATCGGGACCTACCTGATGCAGCACACCGAACCCGGCGTGTCCCAGATCCTGGGCAGCGCCGCACGAAACCTCTGGCAGGAGGATGTCCAATGAGTGCCCCCACCGTTCCCGATCAGGTCCGCGCCACCGACGACGCCGGCGCGCTGAGCTTCGATCGCCCCGTCCCGCGGGCGCAGGTCCACAAGACCGGCCCCGGTGAGGTCTTCCTCACCGACTACACCCAGCTCGACGACGACCACTTCCTCGTGGCCGCCGAGCTGCCCCGCTCGCACGCGTTCTACGGGGACACCGCCAGCGACACGCCCGGCGTCGACCCGATCACGCTCCTCGAGATCGGCCGCCAATGTGGGTACATCGTGCTCCACGACCACTTCGGGATCGCCCTCGAGAACACGTTCGTGATGCGCTCGATGGGCGCCGTGCTGGCGCCCGGCGCCGAGTCGGTGGCCATCGACGGACCGGCGCGGCTCCACGCCACGCTGTGGCTGAAGACGCCGTACCACCGCGACGGTGCGCTCGTCGGGTTCCTCGGCATCGCCACGATGACCACCGTCGACGGCACCCCGATCGGCGAGGTGACGGCCTCGTTCTCCTGGATCACCCACGACCACTTCAAGGCGTTCCGCCAGGCCACCCGAGCGCAGCTCGGTCTGCCGGCGGCCATCCCGCCGGCCGCGTGGCATGGCGAGCCCGCACCGGAGGTGGCGTTCGGGCGGACGTCGGCCCGCAACGCGATGCTCGGGGAACTCCGCCACGACGGCGACACGACCACGGCCTATCTGCGCCCCGACCTGGGATACGTCGGCGTGTTCGACCACGCCTACGACCACGTGCCGGGGATGGCGCAGACCGAGGGCAGCAAGCAGCTCGCCGTCGCCGGGGCCGCGCACCGGCTCGGGCTGCGCCCGGACCAGGTCGTGCCGTCGGATCTCCACGCGGTGTTCCACGCGATCAACGAGGTCGACTGGGAGACGACCGTCACGGCCACGTTCACCCCGGACGAGCCGTCCGGCGGTCTGCGCGCCGTCGTCGTCGCGCAGCAGAACGGACGCAGCCTCGGCGAGGTGACGGTGCTCGTCACGCCGCGCGCCTGACCGCGGCTCGCCCGGGCCGTCACGCCGCCGCGCCGCACGGTTAGGCTCGCGCGATGGCCTCTCCCGAGCTCGTCCTCCACGTCTTGCCGCCGTCGCACCCGTGCCTCACGGCACGGGCCGCGCTGCGGTTCAAGGGGCTGGCGTACGAGCGCGTCGACCTCCCCATGGGTGGACACACCGCCGCGATGGAGGAGGTGTACGGCGAGGGCCGCACGACCGTGCCGGGTCTCCTGGTCGACGGCGAGCCGGTCCACGGCTCGACCGCCATCCTCGCGCGGCTCGAGGCACTCCAGCCCGAACCGTCCCTCTTCCCCGCCCCGATCGCCGACCGCGTCCGCGAGGCCGAGCGCTGGGGCGACGAGGTCTTCCAGGACCTCGGCCGCCGGTTGCCGTGGGGCGCGCTCCACTTCCGCCCCGAGTCGCTCGGGATCCTCGCCGGTGCCCACGAACCGCTCGATCCGGCGGGCACCGACTACGCGATCAAGATGATCCGGGCGACCTGGAAGTACCACCGTCTCGACGCCGTGGTCCTCGCCGCGGACCTCCAGGCGCTGCCCGGTCATCTCGACCACATCGACGGCCTCGCGGCCGACGGCATCGTCGGCGGTGCGCAGCCGAACGCCGCCGACCTACAGATTGGCGCCACGCTCCGCGTGCTCCTGAGCGTCGAGGACCTCCACCCCCTCCTGCTCGACCGACCGGCCATCGCCCTCGCCGAGCGGTTCTTCCCGCGCGACACGATCGGTGGAATCCCGGCCGGTGCCTACCCCCCAGGTTGGGTCCCGACCCGCGGCTGAGCACGCCGGACTGCGGCGCTCCGGCCGGAGCGTCCGCCACACTCGGTGGCGATGGCGGGCGTCCTCTCGGAGATCTGGGATCGCGCGACCACCGCGCAGCCGGTGCCGACGACGACCGTCGTCGCGCTCACCGGTCTCGCCGCGCTCCTGCTCGTCGCGATGCCGGCCACCTGGCACCGCGTTCGGCTCGGCATCACCGTGGTCCACGAAGGCGGCCACGCCCTGGTGGGCGTGCTCGTCGGGCGGCGGCTCCAGGGGATCCGGCTCCACGCCGACACCTCCGGGCTCACCGTCTCCCGCGGCCGGCCGACCGGCCCCGGGATGCTGGTGACGCTGCTGGCCGGCTACCTCGCGCCGGCGCTGGTCGGCCTCGGGGCCGCGCTGCTGCTGACCGGCGGCTACGCGCTCGGGTTGCTCTGGCTGAGCGTCGTGCTCATGGCCGCCATGCTCGTGTGGATCCGCAACGTCTACGGGTTCCTCGTGCTCGTCGTGGGAATCGCGGCCGCCGGCACGATCAGCTGGTACGGCGCCCCGGCGACCCAGGCCGCGTGCGCGTACCTCCTGGTCTGGTTGCTCCTGCTGGCCGCGCCACGACCGGTCGTCGAACTCCTCCTGGCGGGGCGCGGTCGCAGCCGGAACTCCGACCCGGACCAGGTGGCGCGCCTCACCCACATCCCGGCGACGGTCTGGATCGTCGCGATGCTCGCGGCGAACCTCGCCGGTCTCGTCGTCGGCGCGAGCACCCTCGCGCCCGGGCTGCACTGACGGCCTTCAAAGAGATCTGAGGCACTGGTCACACGGCTCGCTCCGGATCGTCGCGTCCATCCACCACGAGTCCAGCCGACCGAGTGTCTACGCGCCACACCAGTATCCATACTCGTGTCCGGGCGCGTCGGCGTCGACTGAAACGCTGTGATGCGTACCGCCTTCCCGCTCGGCGCCGCGCTCGGTCTGTTCAGCGTCTTCGCCGTCCAGCCCGTGTCGGCCGCTCCCCAGAGCACCCCCGTTCCCGGACTCACCTCCGCCGGCCAGTCGATCTCCGCCGCGGCCGACGGGTCGATGTGGGTCAGCGAGTCCGCGTCGCCCGGCCGCATTGCGCGCGTCGCACCCGACGGCACCGTGACGGAGTACGTCGGCGGGATCACCTCGAACTTCACCGCCAGCCGCAACCCCCAGGACGTCACCGTCACCCCCGACGGCTACGTCTGGTTCCTGATGTCCGGCGGGTCCGAAGAGGCGGCAGGCCTCTCCACGTCGACGGGCGCGGTCGTGCGATACCAGCTCACCAACGGCACGCCGACCTCGCTGGCCGCGGGTCCCGACGGCAAGCTCTGGATGACCGCGAACGGCGACAACGGCGGGACCGACTTCGTCGCCACCTACGACGTCGCGACGAAGACCACGAAGGAATATTCGACCGGCTTCACGGCGAACAGCGAGCCGCGCTCGCTCACGCTCGGCGCCGACGGCGCCCTGTGGTTCGTCGAGGGCGGCGGCGCCGGCCGCATCGGCCGCGTCACCACCGACGGCACCGTGACGTATCGCGATGTCGGCGGGGCTCCCGCGCTGCTCTCGAACGGCCCGGGCGGCCTGTGGTTCTCCCGTGGCACCGATCTCGCCCTCCTCGGCGCGGACTCCACCACGCTGTACTCGTCCGGCGTCCAACCCGCCGGGATCGCCGGCGGTCCCGACGGCGCCATGTGGACCACCACGAGCGGCGGCGTGGTGCGCGTCACCTCGGACGGCGTCGTCGCCACGTACGACGCCGGCCTGGCCGCCAACGCCCAGGGCACGGCCATCGCGGCCGGCGCCGACGGTCGGATGTGGCTCGCCCTCGACCGCTCTCCGTTCCTCGTGCGGATCACCGTCCCGCCGAGGGTCGCGGGTGCCACGGGCGCGACGGCCTCCCCGACGACCGCCACGGTCACCGCGACCGTGACCCCGAACGGCCTCGCGACCAGCGCCGCGTTGCAGCTGCGCGACGCCAAGGGCGGCTGGTCGACGATCAGCACCACCGACATCGGTGACGCCGTCGGCGCCAGCCCGGTCAAGTTCGACGTCAACGGCCTCGCGGCCGGCGCCACCAGTGCCCTGCGCGTGGTCGCCACGAACGCGGCCGGTGCGGAGACCTCGAACGAGGTCGACCTCACCACGGATCCGGCCGCCGCGCCCGCCCCGACGACGCCGGTCCCCGCGACGACGCCGTCGCTGCCGAAGACCGCCGAGCAGGGCGCGGTCCCGTCGACCGACCCGGCCGCAGCACCCGCTCCGGTCCAGGGTTCCACGGTCGTGGTCCGGCCCGCCAGCGGCACGGTGACCTACCGCGTGCCCGGCTCCACCACCAATCGCACCGTCGATGGCGCCGCGTCGATCCCGACCGGATCCACCATCGACACGACCCGCGGCTCGGTCTCCCTCGCTTCCCGCGTCTCCGGAGCCGACCAGCTCGGCACCTTCTCCGGCGGCGAGTTCAAGGTCAAGCAGGTCAAGGCG
Source organism: Patulibacter sp. (assembly GCA_031119595.1). GTDB lineage: Bacteria > Actinomycetota > Thermoleophilia > Solirubrobacterales > Solirubrobacteraceae > JAGIBJ01. The sequence goes on from JAVHXX010000235.1 coordinate 6,755, forward strand.
ACCGGCATGACGCAGCTCTACCTCACGGCCAAGCTCGACTGCCCGGCACCGGGCAAGGCCTCGGCCGCCCGGGCGACGACGAAGCGCCGTCACGTCTGGGGCCAGGACAGCGGCGGACGCTTCCAGACCCACGGCCAGGACAGCGTGGCGACGGTCCGCGGGACGAAGTGGCTCACCACCGACACGTGCGCCGGCACCGTCGTGAAGGTCTTCCAGGGCAAGGTCTCCGTCGCGCCGCGCAAGGGCAACGGCAAGGCCGTGCTGGTCAAGGCCGGCGGCCGGATCTTCACCCCGCACACCTCGTGATCGCCCGCGCCGGCATCCGCCGCTCCGCGGCGATC
>JAVHXX010000236.1:0-1726 GCA_031119595.1 Patulibacter sp.
GTCCAGGCCGGTCGCGGGTACTCGTTCAGCGTTGCCGTCGACGACCTGCCGAACCAGGCGACGGGCCTGCCCATCTACGGCACCTCGAACATCAAGATCCTGAGCATGGACATGACCCTCTGGGGTCGGGTCGGCCAGACCCTCACGCCCGGGTTCTACTTCAACCCCGCGGAGTGCATCACGGCTACCACGAACGCCGCGATCGTCGCCTACGACGGCAGCACGTCGAACGCATCGAACTCCTACACGCCGACGAACTGCGCCGGCGCGCCGTTCTCGCCGACCGTCTCGTTCACGCCGAACCCGTCCGCGGCCTCGACCCCGACGGCGTTCACGATCGATGTCGGCCAGCCCTACAACCCGACCGCCGCCAAGATCGGCGGCCCGATCAAGAAGACCGTCCTCGTGCTCCCGCAGGGCGTCCAGCTGACCGGCGCGACGAACTCCGACGGCAACCTCGTCGGCTGCTCCGATGCGCAGTTCGGGTACAGCTCCAGCGCCCCGGACACGTGCCCCGCCGGATCGAAGGTCGGCACGGTGATCATGGACTCGCCGCTGGTCGGGCAGGTCCCGGGCAACGTGTACCTCTCGCCGCCCGTCGCGGGCTCGGGCAACCTCATCCGCCTGTTCGTGGTGGCGCAGCAGAGCAGCGCCGTCGATGCGCTGCGCATCAAGCTCCTGACGACCGTCGACGTCGACCCGACGACCGGGATCCTCACGAACACGCTCGACAACCTCCCGGCGCAGCCGGTGACGGACTTCAAGTTCCAGTTCCGCGCCGGCACGGCGCCCGGGACCCGGCAGCCCCGGACCTGCGGCACGTACCCGGGCAGCGCCGCGCTGACCGGGTACTCGACCGCCACGCCGGTCGTGTCGAACGCGAACTACGTCGTCGGCACGAACTGTCCGGCCGCGGGCAGCTTCCACCCGACGATCGCGATGACCGACTCGCCGCAGACCGCCGGCGCCGCGACCACCGGTACGACGACCATCGACCTGCCCATCGGCGACGAGCCGCTCACGCACGTGAAGGTGTCGCTCCCGCCCGGTCTCCTCGCGAACATCGCCGGCATCACGCGCTGCACGGCGTCGCAGGTCAGCGCCGACAGCTGCCCGGCCGCGTCGCAGGTCGGCACGGTCAAGAGCCTCGCGGGTCAGAGCTCGGTGCCGGGGCAGTTCTCCGGCGCGGTCTACCTGACCGATGCACCGACGAGCGGGTCGCTCGTCGGGATCTACGTGCGGGTGCCCGTCGTCGTCGGTCCGATCGTGGTCGACACGCTGAAGATCCAGGGCGCGATCAACCTGCGCCCGGACTACGGCATCGACGTCGTCAGCGACATCCCGGACCAGGTCCGTGGGCTGCAGCTCGACCAGCAGGAGCTCCAGCTCGTGTTCGACAAGAGCGGGTTCCTCGTCAATCCGCCGGTCTGCTCGGGCAACACGATCTCCGGTGACTTCTCCTCGAAGCAGGGCACCGCGAAGACGGCCTCGAGCACGGTGAGCTGGCCGGCCGCGGTGGTCTGGCTCAGGCCCCAGTAGCCGTCGGAGCCGATCGTGACGCCGGTGATGCCGAGACGCTCGTTGGCGGCCTCGATGCCACTCTTGCCCCCCACCTCGTCGAACAGCGCGGTGGCGGCCGTGTTGTCGCTCTGCTCGATCATCGCCGCCGCGAGCGACTTCTCGGACGCCGTCAGGCTCCTGCCCGCGTCCTGCGCCTGGAGCATCA
>JAVHXX010000236.1:1736-7088 GCA_031119595.1 Patulibacter sp.
CGGTCACGGTGACCGGCTGCTCCGGGATGAAGTTCCAGCCGTCGGTCGCGTTCAGCGCCTCCACCCCGTCGGCGACGGCCGCCTCCGGCCTCACGACGACGATCACGCTGCCCGCGTCGACGCCCGGCAACGAGCAGTCGGCGGCGAAGAAGATCGCGGTGACGCTGCCCAAGGGCGTGTCGCTCTCACCGAGCGCCGGCGCCCGCGGCGATCTCGCCGGCTGCACCGACGCGCAGTTCCACCAGGCCGACTTCGCCGACCCGTCGTGCCCGGCCGGCTCGAACGTCGGCACGGTCACCGTGAACACGCCCGCCGTCGGCCAGCTCAGCGGCAGCGCCTACCTCGCGACGTCCGTCAACGGCCACACGGCGCGCCTCTTCATCGACGCCAAGAGCGACACGTTCGGGTCGCAGGCGCGGATCAAGCTCGTCGGCTTCGTGGACGTCGACCCTGCGACCGGGGCCACCGTTGCTACGTTCGACGGCCTCCCGCCCGTGCCGTTCACGAGCTTCACGCTCGCGATGCGCGGCGGCACGGCGCCGGTGCTCGCGATGCCGCGCACCTGCGGCACCTTCCAGGGCTCGGCTGCCGCGACGCCGTGGGCCGGGACCGCGGCCGCCCCGACCGGCTCGCTGACGATCAGCCAGGACTGCCCCGCGAGCCCCGCAGCCTTCGCTCCCACGCTCACCCTCACGCGCTCGAGCACCGCCGCCGGTCAGTCCATGACGTTCGGCACCACCGTCGACGTGCCCGCGGGCAGCCAGGCGCTCACGGGCCTGAAGCTGTCGCTGCCGGCCGGCCTGCTCGGTGAGATCAGCTCCATCCCGGCGTGTTCGCTCGCCGCCGGCCAGGCCGGGACCTGCCCGTCTGCGTCGAGCATCGGCACGGTCACCGCGAAGGTCGGCGTCGCCTCGGCGCCGTTCACCGAGACCGGCAAGGCGTACCTGGTCGAGGGCGACGACACCCACATCGCGCGCCTCTCGATCGTGCTCCCGGCCGTGGTCGGCCCGATCGACCTCGGCAACGTGGTCACCCTCGCCGACCTCACGCTGCGCAGCGACTATGGCCTCGACATCTCGACGTCGTCGATCCCGACGCAGGTGAAGGGCGTGCGCCTCGACCTCGACCAGTTCTCGCTGTCGATCGACAAGCCCGGCTTCATGGTCAACCCGGTGACGTGCGGGGACGCGAACGCCGCCGCGACGCTCACCGCCGACGCGGGCGGGTCGATCGACCGCAGCCAGACCCTCACGACGACCGGGTGCGATGCGCTGAAGCTCGACGCCGGCCTCTCGTACGGCGCCGACCCTGCGAGCCCCGCGGTCTCGAGCGCCGTCACCACGCGGATCACCGCCGGCGCCCCGGACGGCAGCCCGCTCGACGCGATGAAGGACGTCAGCGTGGCGCTGCCGGACGGCGTCTCGCTGTCGCCGTCGGCCGGCGCCACCGGTGATCTCGCCGAGTGCTCCGCAGCCCAGTTCGACGCCGCCGACATCACCACCGACGCCGCCTGCCCGGACGGTTCGAAGGTCGGCTCCGTGAGCATCACGAGCCCGATGGTCGGTGACCTCTCCGGCGACGTGTACCTCGGCGCGAAGTCCGATGGGGACTTCGCCGGTGTCTTCTTCCAGGCGAAGGCCGCCGACTACCCGTCGCTGCGGGTGAAGATCGCCGGCACGCTGCAGGTCGATCCGACCACCGGCAACCTCACCGCGGCGTTCGACGACCTGCCGCAGGTGCAGGTGTCGGCGATCGCCCTCACGATGCGCGGCGGGGCGGCACCGGTGCTCTCGCTCCCGCGGACGTGCGGCGACTTCGCCTCGACCGCGACGATCGTGCGGCACGGCGGCGGCACGAGCGCCGCCTCCGGCAAGCTCACGCTCGACCAGGACTGCCCCGATCCGAACGCCTTCAGCCCGGCACTCTCGCTCGGGATGGCGACGACGCAGGCCGGCGCGAACACGTCCCTGACGACCGACATCTCGATCCCGGCGCGGCAGCAGGAGCTGCAGTCGCTCGCGCTCGCGATGCCGCGTGGTCTGCTCGGCCGCCTGACGGTGGTCCCGCAGTGCCCGCTCGCGCAGGCTGCCGCCGGCACGTGCGACGCCTCGTCGCTCGTGGGCACCGTGCGGGCCAAGGTCGGTGTGGCCTCGGCGCCGTACACCGTGAACGGGCAGGTCTACATGACCGCCGGCAGCGATGACGCGATCGCGGGCCTGGCCTTCGTGCTGCCCGCGAAGGTCGGTCCGATCGACCTCGGCAACGTCGTGACGCTGGCGAAGCTCAAGATCGAGGGGAACGACCTCCAGCTGAAGATCAGCTCCGACGCCATCCCGACACGCGTGCAGGGCATCCCGCTCTCGATCGGCGACCTCGCGATCACGATCGACAAGCCCGGCGTGGTGCTCAACGCGTCGAACTGCGACGCGGGCGCCGCGACGGCGACGTTCGGCTCGGCCCAGGGCGGCTCGGCCACGTCGGCGGCGCCGTACCAGGCGACCGGGTGTGGGGCCCTGAACTGGCAGCCGAAGATGGACCTGCAGTTCACCGGGGCGGCGAGCGATCTCGCCGTCAAGGGGCACCCGACGGTGACGACGGTGATCACGCAGACCGAGGGCCAGGGCGACCTGCGCACCGCGGACGTCTTCCTGCCGACCGGCGTCGCGACGGATCTCGCGAACATCAATGCGCGGGTGTGCGCGAGTGCGGCGATCGCCTCGGCCGGCGGCTGTGCGGCGAACGCGCAGGTCGGGTCGGTGGAGATCACCACCTCCACGCTGCCGGAGCCGATCAACGCGCCGATCTATCTCGTGCGCGTGCCCGGCCAGGTCCTCCCCGGCCTCGCGATCCGGGTGCGTGACCAGATCTCGTTCGACCTCGTCGGGTCGGTGAAGATCGTCAGCGGCCGACTCAACGTCGTGTTCGACGGCCTCCCGGACGCACCGATCTCGAAGATGAGCCTCGCCTTCACCGGTGGCAAGACCGGGGTGCTCCAGCTCGGCTCGGCGATCTGCGGCGTCGCCGGCGTCTCGACGCAGACGACGCTCACGTCGCAGCATGGTGCGCAGGTGAAGTCGTCGATCCCGCTGAACTGCAACGGCCAGATCTCGGCGGCCTTCGGCACGACGATCAGCTCCCTGGAGGGCACGGCGGCGTCGCTCGTCGTGCGCCCGACCGGTCATCGCCGTGGCTTCACCCTCGTGGTGCGCAACAAGGCCGGTCTGAAGACGCTGAGCCTGCGGATGCCGGCCGGCTTCAGCTACACGAAGGCCGCGAAGAAGGCGATCCGCCTGCGGTACACCGGCGGCGGCAACGTCTCGATCGCGCGCACCCTCAAGGGCCGCACGATCAGCCTGAAGATCACCTCGTCGACCGCGCTCACGAGGCTCGTGCTGAACGTGCCGCCGAAGGCCGCGAAGTTCACGGCCTCCTCCGCGAAGAAGCTCGCGAAGAAGAGCGCCCAGAAGGCCTACAAGGCGACCCTCTCGATCACCGACCGCGAGGGCAACCACGTCAAGCCGAAGGCCACCACGACCTTCGCCAGGAAGTAGGCGCCCCGAGAACGACCGAGGCCCGCACGCGGCGGGCCTCGGAAGAAACACGGCTCAGGGGCAGCGCTCCGGTGCGGCTATCGCGCCGGAGATTCGCCGCGCGCGCGAACGAGCAAGTACGGACGTACGGCTCGTTTGCGTGCGTGGCGAAGATCCAAGCGAGAGCCGTGCCGGCTACTCGTGGAATTCGCCGTCAATCCAGTCCATCTTGGAGCGGAGGTCCTTGCCGACGGTTTCGAGCTGGGTGCCCGACTGCTCGGAGCGGAGGCGGTCGAAGTTCTCGTTGCCGGCCTGGTACTCGGCGACGAACTCGCGGGCGAAGGTGCCGTCCTGGATCTCGGTGAGGATGTCCTTCATGCGGGCCTTGGTGCCGGCGTCGATGACGCGCGGGCCGCGGGTGAGGTCGCCGTACTCGGCGGTGTTGGAGATGGAGTAGCGCATGCCGGCGAGCCCCTTCTCGTACATGAGGTCGACGATGAGCTTGAGCTCGTGGAGGCACTCGAAGTAGGCCATCTCGGGGTTGTACCCGGCCTCGACGAGGGTCTCGAAGCCGGCCTGCACGAGGGCGGACGCGCCGCCGCAGAGCACGGCCTGCTCGCCGAAGAGGTCGGTCTCGGTCTCTTCCTTGAAGGTGGTTTCGATGACGCCGCCGCGGGTGCAGCCGATGCCCTTGGCGTAGGCGAGGGCGACCTTCTGGGCGTTGCCGGTGGCGTCCTGGTGGATGGCGATGAGGCCGGGGACGCCGGAGCCTTCTTCGTACTGGCGGCGCACGAGGTGGCCGGGGCCCTTGGGGGCGGCGAGGGCGACGTCGACGCCGGCCGGCGGGACGACCTGCTCGTAGAGGACGGAGAAGCCGTGGCCGAAGAGGAGGAGGTTGCCCTCGGCGAGGCCGTCCTGGACGTCGGCTTCGTAGATCTCCTTGTGGCGCTCGTCCGGGACGAGCATCATCACGACGTCGCCGCGGCTGGCGGCGTCGGCCGGGGAGACGACCTCGAGGCCGTGGGACTTGGCCTGCTCGACCGACTTGGAGCCCTCGCGGAGGCCCACGATCACGTTGACGCCGCTGTCCTTGAGGTTGCGCGCGTGCGCGTGGCCCTGCGAGCCGTAGCCGATGATCGCGACGGTCTTGCCGTCGAGGTGCGCGAGATCCGCGTCGTCGTCGTAGAACATTCGCGCGAGTCTACGTGGAGGCTCGGGTTGCGCGCCGCGTGACCGGATGTCCGGTGACGCGGCGTTCACCGGCCGGCGGTGGCGCTGGCGTGCCGCCACTGTGTCCGGCCCGTGCGGGCCGCGGTCGTTGCGGGAGGCGCGCGGGCTCCCCTAGCGTGGCGGGGCGATGGCCCTTCTGCGTGATCCCGACGTCTGCGAACCGGAGCTCGCGCCGCTGCTCCAGGAGCGGTGGAGTCCGCGTGCGTTCGATGCTTCGCACGAGCTCCCGGACGACGAACTGCACGTGCTGCTCGAGGCGGCGCGGTGGGCGCCGTCGTCGGGAAACTCGCAGCCGTGGTCGTTCATCGTCGGGCGGCGCGGGTCGGAGACGTTCGACGCATTCCGCGAGTACCACTCGCGCGGGAACACCGCGTGGACCGGGAACGCGAGTGTGTTGTTCGTCGCCCTCCGCCAGCTCGAGTCGGGGCCGGATCACGAGCTTCCGTGGGCGGAATACTCCGGATACGACCTCGGGCAGGCCGCCGCCCACCTCTCGGTGCAGGCCTCGCACCTGGGGCTGCACGCGCACCAGTTCGCGGGCTTCGACCATGACGGCGTCGCGGAGCGGTTCGGGGTCCCGGCGCAGTGGAAG
>JAVHXX010000237.1 GCA_031119595.1 Patulibacter sp.
ACCAACTACATCCTCACCGCGATGGCGAAGAACGGTGAGAGCTACGACTCCGCCCTCGCCGCCGCGCAGTCCGCCGGGTTCGCCGAGGCCGACCCGACCGAGGACGTCACCGGCAGCGACGCCGCCGCCAAGATGGCCCTGCTGGCGATGCTCGCGTTCGGCACCTGGGTCCCGTACGAGCAGATCGACTTCTCCGGTATCGACAAGATCGCCGTCGAGGACATCGAGCACGCCCGCGAGTTCGGTCTCACGATCAAGCTCGTCGGGACCGCCGAGCGGATCGGCGAGGGCGTGTCCGTGCGTGTGCATCCGATCTTCCTGCCGATCGCGCACCCCCTCGCGAACGTCGACGGGTCGTGCAACGCGGTGACGATCGAGTCGCCGCACGTCGAGGAGATCACGCTGCAGGGCCCGGGCGCCGGTGGCGTGCCGACGGCGAGCGCCGTTCTCGGCGACGTCATCTCGGTGCTGCACGGCGCCGACGAGCCGAAGCACGCGTGGGTCCAGCTGCCCAAGGCGGCGGAGGTCGAGTCGGCCTTCTACCTGCACTTCGAGGTCGATGACCAGCCCGGCGTGCTCTCGCAGATCGCCCAGGTGCTCGGCCTGCAGAAGATCTCGATCCGGTCGGTCGCGCAGAAGGGGCTCGGCACCGGTGCCCGCCTCGTGATGGTGACCCACCGTGCGCCGGAGTCGGCGATGGCGGCCGCGATCGGCATGATCGCCGGCCTTGGTTTCGTGCGCGGCGAACCCCGCGCCATCCGCGTGTTCGATGAGGAGATCAGCGCATGACCCGCGTCGGATTGATCGACCGTTTCCGGGCCGACCTGCCGTTCGAGGACGGCGACCCGGTCGTCACCCTCGGTGAGGGCTCGACGCCCCTGCTGCACGCGCCGCGCCTCTCCGAGGTCGTCGGGGCGGAGGTGCACCTCAAGCTCGAGGGCATGAACCCGACCGGCTCCTTCAAGGACCGCGGCATGACCGCTGCCGTGAGCCGCGCCGTGAAGGAAGGCGCCAAGGCCGTCATGTGCGCGTCGACCGGCAACACCGCGGCCAGCGCTGCGGCGTACGGCGCCCGCGCGGGCCTGACCTGCGCCGTGATCGTGCCGTCCGGCAAGATCGCCACGGGCAAGCTCGCCCAGGCGCTCATGCACGGCGCGAAGGTCATCGCCCTCGACGGCAACTTCGACCAGGCGCTCCAGCTCACGCGTGAGCTGTGCGACCGCCACCCGATCGGCCTCGTGAACTCGGTCAACCCGTGGCGGCTCGAGGGCCAGAAGACGGCGGCGTTCGAGCTCCTCGAGGACCTCCCGACGATCGACGGCCTCTGCATCCCGGTCGGCAACGCCGGCAACGTGACCGCGTACTGGAAGGGCTTCCAGGAGCGCGGCCACGACCTCTTCCTCTACGGCTTCCAGGCTGCCGGCTCGGCGCCGCTCGTCGAGGGCCACGTGATCGAGAACCCGGAGACGATCGCCTCGGCGATCCGCATCGGCAACCCCGCCCGCTGGGAGGAGGCCGTGAGCGCCTTCACCACCTCGCGCGGCCAGGTCCGTGCGGTCACCGACGAGGAGATCCTCGCCGCATATCGCTTCCTCGCGACGAACGAGGGCGTGTTCTGCGAGCCGGCCTCCGCCGCGTCGGTCGCCGGCCTCATGAAGTACGGCCGCGGCGACGCGACCACCATCGCCTGCGTGCTCACCGGCCACGGCCTCAAGGACCCGGACAACGCCCTCAAGCAGTCCGGCTCCGTCGTGCCCTGCAAGCCGACGATCGAAGCGGTCGAGTCGATCGTCATCGGCGAGGGCTGATGCCGACCCAGGGCGTCCGCGTCCGCGTGCCCGCGTCGTCGGCGAACCTCGGTCCGGGGTTCGACGTCCTCGCGGTCGCGCTCGACCTGTGGCTCGAGCTGGAGGTCGTGCCTGCGCGCGAGTTCTCGTTCACCACGAAGCTCGACGTCCCCACCGACCACACGAACATCGCCGTCGAGGCGTTCTCGCAGGTCGGCGACCCGGGCCACGCAGCCTTCACGATGCGCTCCGAGATCCCGCTCAGCGGCGGGATGGGGTCCAGCGCCGCGGCGCGGGTCGCCGGGGCGTACGCCGCGCTCGTGATGGCCGGCGACGAGCCCCGCGAGGCGCGCCACGCCGCCCTCGCGATCGCCACGGAGCTCGAGGGCCATCCCGACAACGCCTCCGCCGCCGTGCTCGGTGGTGTGAGCGTCGAACTGCCCGACGGCGCCCTCACGCTCACCGTGCCGCAGCGGCTCGCGTTCATCGTGGTCGCGCCGCACCAGTCCGTGAGCACCACGGAGGCGCGTGCGGCGCTCCCGGCAGAGGTGCCGATGCGCGACGCCGCCTTCAACGTGGGCCAGGCCATGGCCCTCGCCGCCGGGCTCGCCTCGCGCGACCTCGACCTGCTCGCCCGTGGTCTCGGCGACCGCCTCCATCAGCCCTACCGCGCGCACCTCTACCCGAAGTCCGCGCAGCTCCTCGCCGACGCCAAGCACCTCGGTGCGCTCGACGCGACCATCTCCGGCGCCGGGCCGACCGTCCTCATCTGGTGCGAGCGCGACGCCCTCACCGAGGTCCTCGCGAAGGTCAAGGAAGAGGCGAGCGGCTGGGCGACGGCGTTCGCCGTCGACCCCAGCGACCGCGGCGCCGAGGCGATTCCGCTCTAGCCGCTACGGCTTGATGAAGACCGTCGCGCCGGCCGGGACCTTGCGGACCAGCCAGCGGGAGGCCTCGTCGCCGACGCGCAGGCAGCCGAGGCTGGCCGCGAGGCCGATCGAGTTCTTGTTCGGGGTGCCGTGCATCGCGATGCGGTCGCCGCCGGTCCAGCCGGCGGGGAGGTCGGGCTGGCGGGCCGAGAGGACGAGCGCGCAGCACCCGTAGATCGCACGGTCGCCCGGCTTGAAGATGAGGCCGTCCGTGACGGCGAAGCGGCCCGTGGGCGTCGCGTGGCCGACCCGGCCGATGGCGGTGTTGAACCGGTGGACGATCGTGCCGTTCTTGCGGACGACGATCGTGTGCTTGCTCAGCCGGATCGAGATCGAATACTCGACGGCGACGAACTTCGACCCCGGCTGCACCTTCGTCCACGCGACCTTGTTGTTCTCCTTGCGGTACGGGCTCACGACGGCGACCCAGTCGCCGCGGGCCTTCACGATCGGGAGGACGTTCGGGCCGCCGTAGGGCGTCTTGCTGCCGACCACGCGCACGAGGCGACCATCGGCGGCGGGCCGCGTGCGCAGCAGCTGCTTGTGCGTGACCTTCAGCGCCACGTGGCCGCCGTTCAGCTGGTCCTCGGCCGACTGCGCCGTGATCTCCTTCGGCTGGGCCACCTCCGGACTGGTCTCCTCGACCTGCGTCGGGGCGATCGCGGCCTGGCGGGAGGTCGGCTCGGGCTTGTCGCCACCGCCGCCCTTCAGCACGGTGCTCGCGAGCGCGACGACGACCACGAGCAGCACCACGACGAGGCCGATCAGCCGGCCGCGTCCGCCGAGGCGGGGGCCGCCCGCGCCGCCGCCGGCCGGAGGGCCGCCGGGCGTGGCCGCGTCGACGTCGCTGATCGGCCGGCCGGGATCGTCGTCCTCGGAGGCCGCCCAGGTGAGCATGGGCGCCGCCTTCTCGAACGGCTTCGGGTCGACGTCCGGCGGGTGCGCGGGCACGTACGGCGGGATCGGATCCGGGTCGACGGGGCGTGCCGGCTCGAAGCGCGGCCCGGGCTCGGCCTGCGTCGGCTCGTGAGCAGGCTCGGCACGGGGCGCCGCGGGCGGCTCGGCTCGCGGTGGCTCAGCGGCGGGCGGGACCGGGTCGCCGGCGCCGGGCACGCGCGGTGGTCTCGGTGGCTCGTCCTGACCGGGCGGGCCCCAGGGATTCGTGTCGCCGTCGTTCACGCGGTCGCCGGCAGCATCGCGCGGACCTTCTTGCGCGCCGCCGTCAGCTTGAGCCGGCCGAGGACCTCGTCCGCGAGGGAGATGTAGTCGACGCCGCGGTCCGGGCGGTGGTCGAGGATCGACACGCCGCGCTCGGCGGACTCCGCGTACGCGATCGACTGCCGGATGTGGGTGTCGAGGAGCTTGTCGCCGATGTGCTCCTTGAGGTTGTCGCGGGCCTCACGGGAGTGGGTGGTGCGCAGGTCGGCGATGGTGAGCACCACGCCGAGGAACTCGAGGTCGGGGTTGAGGCCGTCCTTGGCGAGGTCGATGAGCGAGGTCGCCTGCTCGACGCCCTGGAGCGCGAAGTACTGGGCCTCCGCGGTGAGCAGGGCCTGGTCGGCGGCGACGAGGGCGTTGACCGTGAGCAGGCCGAGGGTGGGAGGGCAGTCGAGGAGGACGACGTCGTACTTCTTCGACACCGTGCGCAGCGCGCGGCGCAGGGTGAGCTCGCGGCCCATCTTGCCGGCGAGCGCGAGCTCGGCCTCGGCGAGGGTGAGGTTCGCGGGCATCACGTCGTTGTGGATCGCGTCCTTGGCCTCGGCGCGGCCGACCAGGACGTCGGCGATGGTCGGCGTCGCATCGGGTTCGACGTCGAAGTAATCCGACAGGTTGCCCTGGGGATCGAGGTCGACGACGAGCACCGACAGGCCTGCGCGACGGAAGACGTCGGCGAGGGTGCGCACCGTGGTGGTCTTCCCGGTGCCGCCCTTCTGGGAGAGGATCGCGATGGTGACGCTCACGGGCGCCGATGATAGACGGCGCGCCGGGGCACCGGCCGCGCTCCGGTGCGCGGTCGCACGGGCCACGACGACGAAGAGCGCGGCCGAAGCGCGCGCTCTCCAAATGATGGTCGAGCCGCGCGCGAGGGTCGGGCGCGGCTCAGGAAGGTGGTGCGATCAGTCGGTGACGAGCAGGCGCAGGACGAAGTCGCCGATCTGCACCTCGTCGCCGTCGACCAGCGTCTGCTGGAGGTCGACGGAGATGCCGTTCACGCGGACCCCGTTGAGGGAGCGGTCGTCGAGGACACGGATGTGCGACCCCTCGCGCTCGATCATCGCGTGCTTGCGGGACACCATCGGGTCCTCGAGCTGGATGTCGGCGGTGATCGAACGACCGATCCGGTGGCTGCCCTCGGTGAGGTCGTGCACGAAGTGGTCGTGGCCGTCGAAGACGACGAGGACCGCGGCTCTCGACGTCTCCGCGCGGACCTGGTCAGCGATCGGATCCCGGGATTCTCGTGTGGTGAACGAGTCCTCGTTGATGGCGACGCGAACAGCTGTCGCGTCGATGTGCGTAGTGAGCTGCACGACGTCCATGGTCTCTCTCCTCAAGCAAGAGCTCAACCTTTTCTAGCAGCATCGGGAGGCCATCTGGTGCAGTTCGTCCCCTTCCCAGGTGACTCTCAGCAGCCGTGATGACGATCCTCAGCCACGAGCGAGGGCTGGCGTTCGCGGGCGCCAACTGTCTCATGGCTGCGTGCGGTGCATCACGCTAGTCGACAAATGGTTGGCGCAGCCGTCCTGTGGTCACCACCGGTCACCGCGAGAGGAACGGCGACTCCGGCGGCGAACCCCACCGCCATGGGCATCGCCATGCGCAAGACGATCGACGAGGCAGACCTCGAACGGGCCCTCCTGAAGCAGGGCGTCGAGGGCCGTGGCCAGGAGCAGCGCCGCTGCGACGGCTGCAGCCGCACGCCCCTGATCGGTGAGTCGGTCGCCCACTACGACGACGGCCGCATGCGGTGCGAACTCTGCCGCAGCGTGTCCCGCGAGAAGCCCGTGCGCGAGGTGCTGGTGAAGCACGCCCCGGACGGTCCGCGCTCCCGTGTGCGGGTGATCCGCCAGCTCCCCACCTAGCCGGCACCCCGGAGACGGGCGCGTCCGACACGGATCGTCGTCACAACCCGTCCACACCGGGCCTTTCCACCGCTGCGCGATCCCATACGATTGGCCGCCATGGACGCGATTCGAACCCAGGTCACGATCGAGCGGCCCCCGGCCGAGATCTACGAGTACCTGCTCGACGTCGCCAACTACCCCGAATTCCTCGACCACTTCCTGGTCGACTGGCACCTCACGCGCGAGGACACCTACGGCATCGGTGCGGGAGCGCGCTTCAAGGTCGACGGGAAGGACCGTTTCGCCTGGGGTGACCTCACGCTCGTCGAGGCGACGAAACCCGTGTCGATCACCCTGCGTGGTCGCGGCGGCCGCTTCAACCGCATCCGCACCGTGTACGCGTTCCAGTTCATCCCGAACGCGACCGGCGTCTCCACCGACGTCGTCCTCGACGTCGAGCGCGACGCATCCGCGCCCTTCGACCGCATGCGTGACGCCTTCGGTGGCCGCTGGTCCGACAAGCGCCGTTGGCGCCGTGCACTGGGCCGTCTCGACGGCATCATCACGCGTGGTGAGGGTCACGGAAAGCGCGTGTCGGTGAGCGGTGGGCCGCGCAAGCCCGCTACCAACTCCCCGCTTCGGTAAGGTCTCGCCCGCAATGCCGCGCCTTCGTCCTGCTCTTGCCCTCCTCTCGCTGGCACTGGCCGTGCCGTTCGCCGGATGCGGCGACGGGCAGGACCCGACCACGACCGCGTCCGTGGAGAGCGTCTACGTCACCATCGGCGGCCTGAAGTACCAGGTCCAGATGTCGCGCAAGCTCAACCCGTACGACGCCGAGGACCGCGACTACCTCGCCGGTGTCCCGCACGCCGCCCAGGACGTCGCCAACCTCAAGTACACGTGGTTCGGCGTGTTCCTGCGTGTCGAGAACGACACGAACGGCAAGCCGCAGAACGACCCGCGCACCATCACCTCCGCGAGCAAGTTCGTCCTCACCGACAACGAGAACGACACCGCCTACCCGACGCCGCTCCCGTCGACCAACGTCTTCGCCTACAAGGCCCAGGCGCTCGCTCCGCGCGGCATCATCCCGAACCCGAGCTCGACCGCCGCGCAGGCGCCGATCGGTGGGTCCCTGATCCTCTTCAAGGTGGATCAGCAGCTCCTCGAGCGCCGTCCCGCCACGCTGAACATCACCTCGGCCGACGGCACCGTCACGGGGCGCATCAACCTCGACGTCTAGGACGTCTCGCAGGGCGGCCGGG
>JAVHXX010000238.1 GCA_031119595.1 Patulibacter sp.
CCCGGTGACGGGCCTCGGCGCCACCAGCTTCCCCACGGCCACGGCACGCGCGGCCACCACCTTCGACCACGGCCGCCCGCCACATGGCGCGGCCCTCCGCACCTCCACCACCGACGACGAGGCTCCGGCCCGCGAGGACCACCGATGAGCGACATCATGATCGCGGCCGCCGCCGCCCCCTTCGACCGCAACCTCGAGCGGTGCTTCCACACCATCGAGGGCCTGATCACGGAGGCGCGCGCCCGCGGCGTGGACCTCCTCGTGCTGCCGGAGGCGGCGCTCGGCGGGTACGTCGAGTCGATCTCCGAGGACGCCGCGGACATCGACCCGCCGCCGGCGTTCGACCGCGACGGCCCGCAGCTGCGGCGTGTGATGGAGATGGCCGGCGACATGACCGTGTGCGTCGGGTTCTGCGAGGACGGTGGCGACGGCATCCGCTACAACGCCGCCGCGTGCGTGAGCGGCGACGGCCTGCACTACGTGCACCGCAAGGTCCACCTGCCGCTCCGCGAGGACCGCGTCACCACGGCCGCCGACCAGCTCGAGGCCTTCGACACGCCGGTCGGCCGGCTGGGGATGCTCATCTGTTACGACAAGGCCTTCCCCGAGGCGGCGCGCACGCTCACGCTCGACGGCGCCCAGGCCCTGTGCTTCCTGAGCGCCTGGCCGCGCAGCGCGACGAACTTCGCCGAGCGCCTCGAGGACGACCGCCAGTGGCGCCGCTCGGAGCTGTGGGACCGTTCGCGCGCGGCGGAGAACTCGCTCATGGTCGCCTCCGCGAACCAGACCGGCCAGTTCGGCTCGCTGCACTTCCTCGGCGGCGCCCGCATCACGAATCCGAACGGCGACGTCGTCGACGTGACGGGCACCACGAGCGGCATCGCCTATCACCGGCTCGACCTCGAGGCCACGGTCGAGAAGGCGCGCCGCGCGCTGTCGCCCGTGCGCGATCTGCGCCCCGACGCGTACTCGGTCCCCGAGCCGATCCCGTTCCCGAGCGCCGCCGCCGCGGCCTGACCGCCCGGCCGCGCGCCGCGCACCACCGATCCCGAAGGACCCGAGGCCATGCCCGAAGTCGACTTCCTCGTCCGCTGGCCGGACGGCACCCAGCAGCACTGCGTCTCCCCGTCGCGGTCGATCGAGGCCGTGCTCTCGCCGGGCACGAGCTACCCGGTCGACGAGTTCGTGCGCCGCTCCACGCAGGCGCTCGCGCTCGGCAGCGAGCGGGTCCGGCAGAAGTACGGGTTCGCGTGCACCGCGGCCGCCGCGCAGGCCGACGACCTCCAGCAGCAGGCTGCGCGCTTCGCCGGCCAGGACCCAGGCGTGGTGACCGTCGAGCAGATGGGGATGCGGGTGCGTCCCCAGGCGCCCCGCGAGCTCGGCGGTCACTGCTCGGTCGCGATCGTCGGCGGCGGCCAGGCCGGGCTCTCGGCGAGCTGGCACCTCACGCAGGCGGGCGTCGACCACGTGGTCCTGGAAGCGCACGCGACGGGCCACGCCTGGCGCAACGAGCGGTGGGACAACTTCTGCCTCGTCACCCCGAACTGGCAGTGCGCGCTGCCGGGCTTCGACTACCCCGGCGACGACCCGTACGGTTTCATGGTCAAGGACGAGATCCTCGGCTACCTGGCCGCGTTCCGGCGTTCGTTCGACCCGCCCGTGGTGGAGGGCGTGCGCGTGACCCGTGTGGGGCGCGACACCGGCGACGGCGGCCCGTTCACGCTCGAGACCACCGCGGGCACGATCACCGCGGACGAGGTCATCGTCGCCGTCGGCGGATACCACGTGCCGAAGGTGCTGCCGATCGCGCTCTCCCTGCCGCCGACGATCAACCAGGTCCACTCCAGCGCCTACAAGAACGCGGACGTCCTCCCGGACGGCGCGGTGCTCGTGGTCGGCAGCGGCCAGTCCGGCGCACAGATCGCCGAGGACCTCCACCTCTCGGGCCGGCAGGTGCACCTGGCCGTCGGCACGGCGCCGCGCGTGTCGCGGTTCCACCGGGGGCGCGATGTCGTCGCGTGGCTCCACGACATGGGTCACTACGACCTCTCGATCGACGACCACCCCGAGGGCACGGGCGCGCGCCGCGAGGCCAACCACTACGTCACCGGACGCGACGGCGGCCGCGACATCGACCTGCGCCGCTTCGCGCAGGAGGGGATGCAGCTCCATGGGCGCCTCGCCTCGATCGACGGCACGACGCTCACGTTCGCGGACGACCTCGCCGCGAACCTCGACGCCGCCGACGCGACCCTCAACCGCATCAACGCCGGCATCGACCGGTGGATCGCCGGCAACGGGGTCGACGCACCGCCGGCCGAGCCCTACGAACCGACCTGGCAACCCGCGGCCGAGGAGCCCCTCGCGGTCGACCTCGTCGAGGCCGGCATCACGACGATCGTCTGGGCGACCGGCTTCCGGTCGGACTGGTCGTGGGTCGACCTGCCCTGGCTCGACGACACCGGCTACCCGCAGCACGAGCGCGGCATCACCTCGATCGACGGCCTGTCGGTGCTCGGCCTGCCGTGGCTCCACACGTGGGGGTCGGGCCGCTTCGCCTCGATCGCGCGCGATGCGGAGTTCGTCACCCGCCAGGTGGTCGAACGCGTGGGCGCCGTGGCTGCATCGGACGCGCCGCGGGCCCGCGCGGCGCACGCCGCATGAGCCGCCCGCCCGTCCCGCCGTTCACCGAGGAGACCGCCCGCCAGAAGGTGCAGGCCGCCGAGGACGGCTGGAACTCGAAGGATCCGGAGAAGGTCGCCGGCGCGTACACCGTCGACACGGTCTGGCGGAACCGCTCGGAGTTCGTGACGGGCCGCGATGCGGTGGTCGCGTTCCTCACGGCGAAGTGGGAACGCGAGCACGAGTACGCGCTCCGCAAGTCGCTCTGGGCGTTCTCGGACGACCACATCGCGGTGCGGTTCCAGTACGAGTGGCACGACGACGCCGGCCAGTGGTGGCGCTCCTACGGCAACGAGAACTGGCAGTTCGACGCCGACGGCTACATGCAGCGCCGCGAGGCCTCGATCAACGACGTCCCGATCGACGAGGCCGACCGCCGCATCGTCGGCCCGCGCAGCGACGACGAGCGTGGGGTCGACCTGCCGCTCGAGTAACCACGGCGTCGCGGCCGGTGGTCAGGCGCCGGCGTCCGGGGCGGCGTCGGCCACGCGCACGAGGAGCGCCGCGAGGAGCTCGGCGTCGGTCGGGGGAAGGGCGGCGAGGACGTCGCGTTCGACGGCGGCCATCCGCTCCCCGGCGCGCAGGGCCACGTCGAGGCCGTCGGCGGTGAGCGACACGAGGTGCACGCGGGCGTGGTCCGGGGAGGCGCGGCGTTCGACGAGCCCCTTCGCCTCGAGGTTGCCGACGATGCCGGTCATGGTCTGCGAGGTGACGAGCGCTTCGCGCCCCATCCGCGACACGGACTTCGTCGCGTCACCGACCAGCAGCGCGAGCGCCCCGTACTGCGGGACGGTGAGGTCGAACGGCCGCAGCATCTCGGCCTTGCGGGCCACCAGCGCCTGCTCAGCGCGATGCAGCTGCTGGCCGAGGGTGGCGAGCGGCTGGTGACGGTCGCCCGTGGGTGGCGCCGACAGGTCCCTGGACGAGGCCCCCATCGGCCGATCATAGGCACGGATGCCGCGCCCGCTGGGCGGATTCGACCATGGACAGGTGAGTCCCACTTCACTCCAGCGCCGAGGCGCCTGGCGCCACCGTGACCGGCCCGGGGCTCGCGCGCGAGCCCGTGCGGCCGTAGGGTCGACCCATGGTGCTCTACACGTGTGGGTTCAAGAAGATCGCGGGCAGCATCGGCCACCCGTGCGGTCATGCGGCGATCGCCCTCGACAAGGCCGGAATCGACTACGAGATCAAGACGGTGGGTGGGTTCAAGAACGTCCCCGGGACCACCGGTGGCGGCAAGCGCGACGAGATCAAGCAGCTCTCCGGCCAGGAGCGCGTGCCGATCCTCGTGCTCGACTCCGGCACCGTGATCTCCGGGTCGAAGGAGATCGCGACCTGGGCCAAGGAGCACGCGGTCTCGTAACCCGCACTCAGCAACCCCTCAGCCTGAACCGGCGCGCCGCTCAGGGAGGGGGAGGAGCATGTGGTCATGGCCGGCGACGACGCCGACCACCGATCCGAGAGAGGCTCCGCCACATGTTCGCCGCAGACCCGTCGACCCGCTCCAGCTCGCACGCGCCACGCCCCGCGACGGACGACGTCCGTCGCGCGCTCATCATGGACCAGCGCCTGCGCGCGGCCGGGACCGAGCCGCCGTCGCGGCTCGCCACCGCGGCTCGCACCACGCTCGCCGTGCTCGCCCTCGGGGCGGTCGTCGCGATCCTCGCCGTGGTGGGCGTCGCGCTCTTCCTCTTCACGCTGGGGATCGCGGTCGCCGCGACCGCCGCGCTGCTCGTCGTCGCCCTGGTCGACCGTCTCCGCGGACGCCCCACGCGCCGCGTGATGATGCCGGCGGCGATCATCGTGCGCCGCCGCTGAGGCGCCGCGCGGGCAAGGTTCGCCGCGCGAGGCGCGTGGAACCTTGCTCGGGCGCCCGGCCGCCCGAGCGCCGTCGGCTCACACCCGCGCGTCGTACCGCAGCTGCACGAGGCCGTCGTCGAACGCCTCGGCGTGCACGAGCGTGAGCGCGTGCCGGACCGCGGTGCCGGCGAAGAGCGGCGCGCCGCGGCCGAGGATCACCGGGACGACGGTGACGATCATCTCGTCGACGAGGCCGGCGTCGAGGAGGCTGCGGATCAGCGCGCCGCCGTCGACGTAGATGCCGCCGTCGCCGATGTCGGCCTGCACGGCGGCGACGAGATCGACCGGATCGCCGGCGACCGCCTTGACCGTCGGCGCGGCGGGCTCGCCGAGCGGCCGCGAGGTCGCCACGTACACCGGCGTGTCCTCGTAGGGCCACGGACCGTCGAACTGCCGCACGGCGTCATAGGAGGCGCGGCCCATGAGGATCGCGGCGGTCTGCGCCATGTGCTCGGCGTAGCCGTAGTCCTGGCCGGGCGTGAACGGCGGGAGCCACGACAGGTCGCCGTCCTCGCCCGCGATGAAGCCGTCGAGTGAGCAGGCGATGAACACGCGGATGGTCCCGGACATGCCGCGATCGTATCGGCCTGCACGACGGCTCCCGTCCCCCGGATTCCCGCCCGGTGCAGCGACTTCTCCACCACTGGGCGCACGCGCGGTGTGCCACCGGGCGCCCACCGGTTGTTACCGACCTGTGAAGGTCTACGATCCGCGACATGGCTCGCCTGACCGAGGTCTTCACCGGCCGCGACACCCGCTACTTCGAGCTCTTCGAGGAGTCGACCCGCAATGGCGTGCGGGCGGCCCAGCTGCTGGCCGAGTTCATCGAGAAGCTCCCGGACTCCCCCGAGCTGGCGAAGGCGATCGGCGCGGTCGAGAGCGACACCGATCGCATCACGCACGACATCGTCCAGCACCTCAACGCGACCTTCGTGACCCCGCTCGAGCGCGAGGACATCCTCCAGCTCGCGTCGGCCCTCGACGACATCGTCGACCTCATCGACGAGACCGCCGACCTGATCTTGCTCTACAAGGTCGAGGCACCGATGGACGAGGCGAGCGGCCTCGCCGACATCCTCGTGCAGGCGTGCGTGGCGCTCGAGCAGGGCATGCCGCGGCTGCGGAACTTCGGCGACATCCGCCACTACACGATCAAGGTCAACCAGCTGGAGAACGACGGCGACCGCCTGTCGCGCTCCGCCATCGCGGGCCTGTTCGACGGTGGCATCGACCCGATGGTCGTGATCCGCTGGAAGGACATCTTCGAGCGGCTCGAGGATGCGATCGACGCGACCGAGCGCGTCGCGAACATCCTCGAGGGCATCGTCATCAAGAACCGCTAGCGCGGTCGCTCCCATGACCTCGGATCTCCTTCTCGTGCTCGTCGTGGGCGCGGCCCTCACGTTCGATTTCACGAACGGCTTCCACGACACCGCCAACGTCGTCGCGACGTCGATCTCGACCCGCGCCCTCCCGCCGCGCGTGGCCATCACCATCGCCGCGATCCTCAACTTCGTCGGCGCCTTCCTGTCGCTCAAGGTCGCCGCGACCATTGCCAGCGGCATCGTCGACGCGCACCTCATCACCCTCCAGGTCGTGTTCGCCGGCCTCGTCGGCGCGATCCTCTGGAACCTCCTCACGTGGTGGTTCGGGTTGCCGTCGAGTTCCTCGCACGCCCTGATCGGCGGCGTGGTCGGGTCGATGATCGTGGCCCACGGGTTCTCCGCCGTCGACGGCGCCGGCCTCGTCGGCAAGGTGATCGCGCCCGCGCTCGTCGCCCCGTTGCTCGCCTTCTTCGTGGCGGGCCTCGGGATCCTCTGCTCGTATCGGATCGTCGGTCGACTGCGGCCCGGCCCGGTGACCCGCGGCTACCGGCTCGGCCAGATCGCCTCCGGTTCCCTGCTGGCCCTCGCGCACGGCACGAACGACGCCCAGAAGACCATGGGCATCATCACGCTCGCGCTCGTCGCCCACCACTCGTTGCCGTCGGTCGACCCGGACGTCCCCACCTGGGTGATCGTCTCCTCGGCGAGCGCGATCGCCCTCGGCACCTACACGGGTGGCTCGCGGATCATCCGCACGATGGGCAGCAAGATCATCAAGATGGATGCCGCCCAGGGCTTCGCGGCGCAGGGCTCCGGCGCCGCCGTGATCCTCGCCGCCACGCACGTCGGTTTCCCACTCTCGACGACGCACGTCATCTCCGGCGGCGTCGTCGGCGCAGGAGCGGCCAAACGCCTCTCGGCGGTCCGCTGGGGTGTCGCCGGCAACATGGCCGTCGCCTGGGTACTGACCCTCCCGGCCGCCGGCGCGACGGGCGCCGTCGCCTACGGCATCTCCGCCGCGGCCGGTGGTGGCACGGCCGGCCCGCTCGTGGTGTGCGCGATCCTCCTGATCGCCGTGGGGTTCTTCATCCGCGCCCGCCAGACTCCGCCGCCGCTCGCGGCCGAGGCCCTCTGATGCGCCGGATCACCGGGGCCGCACGCTCCACCGC
>JAVHXX010000239.1 GCA_031119595.1 Patulibacter sp.
GGTTTCGGCCATGCGCACAGTCTACCTGCGGTGCCATCCGGTCCATTGACTCTTGCGTGTCATAGATCGTTGGTGCTACACCTATTATCCATGAGCCACCTTCTCCATCTCGACGCCTCCCTCCGCACGACCGAGTCGCGCAGCCGCACGCTGTCCGCGCGGTTCGCCGACGGTTGGCGTGCCGCACACCCCGGCGGCACGGTCACCTACCGGGACCTCTCGGCCGACCCGATTCCACACCTCGACGAGCCGGCGTACTCGTCGTTGTTCGTCCCCGCCGAGGAGCGCTCGGCAGAGCAGCACGCCGCACGCGCCTTCGGGGATCCGTTCATCGAGGAGCTGCGCGCCGCGGACACGGTCGTGATCGGACTGCCGCTCCAGAACTTCGGGCCGCCGAGCACGTTCCTCGCCTGGCTCGACCGCATCACCGCGCCGTCGACGATCGGCGCCCTGGGCGACACGCGCTTCGTGTTCGCGACCGCGAGCGGCGGCGCCTACGGCCCGGGCACCCCGCGCGAGGGCTGGGACCACCGCGAGCCGCTCGTGCGCCACGTGCTCGAGTTCCTCGGCGCGACCGACGTGTCGTTCGTGAACGTCGAGCTCACCCTCGCGCGGGTGTCGCCACAGATGATTCCGCTCGACCTCGGCGCCGAGGAGGACCGCAGCTTCCAGGCGGGACTCGACGCGATCGACGCCCTCGCGGCCTCCGGCTCGCTCGTCGCATGACCCGCGCCCGGGCTACCACCGACGACCGGGTCGCCGCCGCGGCCCGCGGTGACGAACCGATCGAGACCGGACGCCCGATCCTCGCGGTCAAGCCGATCGTCCTGCGGGCGCCCGGACGCGGCGAGGACCTGCGCGTGAAGGTGTCGGCCCCGGTCGACGGGACCGCGCTGCCGATCATCGTGTTCGCCCACGGGTACGGCTCGTCGCTCGAGGGCTACGGCCCGCTCGCCGACCACTGGGCCGCCCACGGGTTCGTGGTGATCCAGCCGACGTTCCTCGACTCGCGCACCGTCGGGCTCGCCCCCGACGACCCGCGGACCGCGCGCCTCTGGCAGCAGCGCGTGGAGGATCTCGTGCGGATCCTCGACGAGCTCGACGCGATCGAGGCGGCGGTTCCCACGCTCGCCGGTCGGATGGATCGGTCGCGGATCGCGGCCGCCGGGCATTCCTTCGGCGGGCAGACCGCCGGCAACCTCCTCGGCTTGCGGGTGCTCGAGCCGGACGGCACCGGCGGCGAGGACCGCCGCGACCCGCGCATCAAGGCCGGCGTGCTGCTCGCGACGGCCGGGCGCGGCGGGGCCGATCTCACGCCGTTCGCCGCGGAGCACTTCCCCTTCATGCACGCGGAGTTCTCGCACATGACCACGCCCGCGCTCGTCGTCGCCGGCGACCGGGACGACTCGCCGCTCACCGTCCGCGGGCCGGACTGGTCGGCCGATCCGTACCGCCTGAGCCCCGGCCCCAAGAGCCTGCTCACGCTCTTCGGCGCCGAGCACTCGCTCGGCGGCATCCCCGGCTACGAGGCCGCGGAGACCACGGACGAATCCCCGGCGCGGGTCGCATTGGTCGCGCAGCTCACGACGGCATACCTGCGGAGCGCGCTGTACCCCGGCCACCCGGCGTGGGCCGAGGCCAGCGCGTCGCTCGCCGCCGACCCGGAGCCGCTCGGGCGGCTCGAGTCGACGGAGGCCGTCGACGACCGAGCGGCGCGCCCGGAGGCTACGGCGCGATGAGCACGACCCCGCCCGGTTGGTGGTCGAGGTCGCCGGCCGGGTTGTAGGCGATCGCGGTCCGGCCGTCTGCCAGGGGAGCCGGCGCTGAAAGCGTCTTGGATCCGGACTCGAAGAAGCCGGCACCGGGGTCCGCGGGGAACCCCGGGACGAGCCGGGGCTTGCCGAGCCGACCTGCGGCGGCCGTCCGGCGAGCGCTGAAGAGGCGAACGTCGGTCGACGTCGTGACGCTGCTCATCCACAGCGCGGTGAGCCCACCGCCCGGGTGCGGCTGGAGCCGGCCCAGCGCCGCACCGCGAACCCGGATCCGTTGGAGCTCGCGCAGCGACCCCGGTCGCCCCTCGTACAGCGCGAGGCCGCCGCCCACGGCTTTCCCCAGAAGCGCGACGCGGCCGGGAGCCGTCGGAACGAGATCGAACACGCCGTCGTCCTCATCCAGGGCGATCTTCGTCTGCAGTGCCTGCGCTGCGGTGAACCTCGATCCCGAGGCGGGGAGCGACGTCGACCGGATCAGGGGCTTGATCCTCTTGCCGTCGTCCGTCGACGTGACGACCAGGGCGAGCGTGGCCCCGCTGAAGGTGGCCACCACGCCGGCCCCGCCGACCTTGCCCACCGGGACGGTCAGCCACGGGCCGAGCGTGCCCTCGGGCGCGATCCTCCGCACCCGTACGGGGCCGGGCGCGATGCCGAAGGGCGCTGCGACGACCGCTCCGCCGCCGGCTGGTCCGAGCACCACCGAGTAGGCGTCGCTCCGGCCGGCGCGATCGAGCGGGACGGACGGCGCGAAGGCGGACGCGCCGGCGGCGCGGTACGCGAGCCGCGGGGCGTTGGGTTGGTCCGCACCCTGAGAGAAGGTCACGGCGGCAGCGCCGGTCGGGCCGACGGCGACCGCCGGATATGAGGCGGCGAGTCCGGGAGCGGAGAGGGACGCTTCCGGTCCGGGGGATCCGTCGGCGGCGGACGACCACGAGACCGCGGCCGACGGCCCGTCGGGAGCCGCGGGCTGCGTCGCATACGCGGCGATCGCGCCGCCGTCGGGCGTGAGGACGACCGGGACGTCGCTCATCAGGCCGGTGGCCGTGGGCGTCGTCGAAGGCACGAGGCTCCCGTCGGCGGCGATGGTCCGTACCCAGGCCGTGCTCACCGTGGGCTCCGAGGTGCGGTCCTCGGTGATGGTCGCGGCCCGCAGCGACCCGTCGGGCATGGCGGTAAGCGAGACGACCCGCCCCGGCAGCGTGACCGGGCCGCTGATCGCCGCGAGCCCGGGCGAGGCCCCGACGACCAGGCCGCAGCCGGCGAGCACGACGGCACCGAGCACGGCGCGCCGCGCGGGCGTCGCCGAGGAACGTAGGACGCTGATCGGAACGCGAGACACACCGTGTCGTCGACGACGCGCGCCGAGACCTGAGCGCCGCGCGACGGCGTCCTACCGCGGCGCCATCCGGATCGCACCGTCGAGGCGGACGACGTCGCCGTTGAGGAGGGCGTTGTCGACGAAGTGCAGGGCGAGCTGGGCGTATTCGTCGGGGCGGCCGAGGCGGCTCGGGTACGGCACGGATGCAGCGAGGCGGCCGCGGATCTCCTCGCCGACGGTCTGGAGCATCGGCGTGTCGAGGATGCCCGGCGCGATCGTCATCACGCGCACGGCGATCGAGGCGAGGTCGCGCGCCGCCGGGAGGGTGAGCGAGGCGATGCCACCCTTCGACGCGGCGTACGCGGCCTGGCCGATCTGGCCCTCGAAGGCAGCCACCGAGGCGGTGTTCACGATGATGCCGCGGTCGCCCGTCTCGGGATCGGGCTCGTTCGTCGCCATCTTCTCGGCGGCGAGCCGCATCACGTTGAACGTGCCGATCAGGTTGATCTCGACGACCCGCTGGAAGAAGTCGAGCGACCCCGGCACGCCGCGGCGCAGGATCCGCTCCGACGGCCCGATGCCCGCACAGTTCACGACCACGCGGATCGGGCCGAGCTCGGCGGCGGTGTCGACGGCGGCCTGGACCTGGGCCTCGTCGCGCACGTCGGCGGCGGCGAAGGTGAGGCGCGGATCCGCGGCGACCGCGTCGGCGCCGTTCGGGAGGTCGACCACGACGACGGCGACGCCGCGATCGGCGAGCGCGGCCGCGGTGGCGGCGCCCAGACCGGACGCGCCTCCGGTGACGATGGCGGAGCTGTTCTCGAGCTGCATGGACGGGTCCTCGGGGAGGGTCGGGGTCAGGGCCGGATGACGGCTTTGACCTGGCTGGTGCCGGGCCGGCGCAGCTCGTCGATCACGGCGGGGAGGTCGGCGAGCGGGCGGACGTCCGTGATGACGTCGGCGGCGCGCACGGCGCCGCTGGCGAGCATCCCGACGGCACGGCGGAAGGTCTCCTCGCGATACCCGAACGACCCGCACACCGTGATCTGCTTGAGGATCAGCTCGAGCTGGGGCAGCGCGACCGGCTCGTAGAGCATCCCGATCAGGATCACCGTGGCCTCGGGCGCGGCGAGGTCGAGGGCGGCGGCGGTCGCGGTCGGGCTGCCGGCGCACTCGAAGATCAGGCGGGCGGTGCCGGGCTCCGGCATGCCGACGTCGAGGCCGAGCGCCCGGGCGTGCGCGGCACGACCCTCGCCGGGTTCGACGAGCACGACGTCGTCATGCCCGAGCGAGCGCAGGGCCAGCGCCGTGAGCAGCCCGATCGGGCCGCCACCGAGCACGACGATGCCGTCGGCGCCCGCCGCGAGATACAGCGCGTGGTCGGCGATCGCGATCGCCTGGAGCGCGACGGCGAGCGGCTCCGCGAGCGTCGCGTCGACGAGGTCGAGCCCGACCGGCACGGGGAGCGGCGCCGATGCCGCCACGGTGACGCGCTCGGCGAAGCCGCCCGGCGTGGAGCCGAGCCCGACGCCGACGCGGCGCGCCTGGCGGCAGAGGTGCGGGGCGCCCGCTCGGCACGTCGCGCAGCGCTCGCACGGGGTGATCGGCCGGACGACGACCGGCGTACCGACGCGGCGCTGCGGCACCCCGGCCCCGACGGCACTCACGGTGCCGGTGATCTCGTGCCCGAGGACGGCGCCCTCGCGGAGCCGTCCGCCGGAGAGCATGTGGAGGTCCGAACCGCAGATCCCGCACGCAGCGACGTCGACGACCATCTCGCCGGGTCCGGGCGTCGCCGGCTGCCGGCGGACCACGTCCGGAGTCCCCGACGCCGTGATGGCGACGGACAGGATGTCGCTGTCGAGGAGCACGCGGGGCCGCTCAGCCGGCCTTCACGAGCACGCTCGGAGGCGTGAAGCGCGGACCGTAGTCCGTGGCGAGCGACCGCGCGCGGCGCAGGAACGCCGTGCGGCTGCCGAGGGCGCCAGGGGCGGCGCCGCGCGGCCGGAAGGCCTCGACGAACTGGAGCACGCCGCCGGTCCATCCGGGAAACCCGATCGCGCGGAGCGAGGCGACGTTCGCATCGGCGTCGAGCGTGACGACGCCTTCGTCGCGGCACCGGACGGCCTCGAGCGCCGGGGCGAACAGCAGCCGGTCGCGGACGTCATCGGCGGGCACGCTGCGCAGGGTCGCGGGCGCGTCGCCGACCTGCCGGGCCTGCACGCGCGCGCCGATCCGGTCGCGGGCGGCGGCCGTGTAGCCGACGTCGCGGAGGGCGTCGAGGATCCCGTGGGTCGTATGGCCCTCGGTGCGCAGGAGGTCGGCCTCGCGCAGGAGCGAGGCCTCGAGCCGCTCGACGAGGAAGCCGTGGCCGGCCCCGATCAGGATCGGCGTGCGGCGGACGGCGCGGGCGAGGTCGAGGGCGCGCCACACGATCTCGTCGGGGGTGTGGTCGTCGTGGACGACCTCGAGCAGCCCGCCGGGCGCGGGGCGAAGCCCGATCACCGCGGTCGCCTCGCCACGCGCCGCCGGGTGCGGCAGGAGCGCCGACGGCGTCACGGCGAGCACGCTCTCGGGCGGTGCCGAGGGCGCGGGCGGCCCGACCGGCACGACGACGTCGATCGAGGCGCCGGAGAGCAGCGCCGCGAGGTCGTCGGCGGCGTCGCCGGGCTCGTCGATCACGATCTGGCCGGGCGTCCAGCGGGCACGGTCCCGCGGGCGGCCGCGCGCACCGGCGACGGCCTGCAGGTCGAAGAAGTTCGACTGGATCATGTTCTTCGCGACCTGGTGCGTCACCAGGCCCATGAAGTGCCGGCCCTCGATCTCGAGCGCCTCGTCGATGGTGCCCCGCGCCCCTTCGACCGCGGCGGCGAGGATCGCGGCCGGGGCCGGGTAGTTGCCGCCGACCAGCGCCTCGCGGGAGGCGTCGCTGATCGCGAGCCCGTCGACGACATCGTCGGCACCGGCCGGCACGCCGCCCGGGAGCACGTAGCCGTCGCGGTCCCACGGCTGGGTCGATCCGGGATGGTCGGCGATGAACCGCAGGGCCGCCGGGATGAGCTCGTCGGCCGACCCGACGAGCTCATCGACGAGACCCTGCTCGAGGGCCGCGGCCGGGGGAAACCGCGGGCCGTCGAGCAAGATGTGGGAGAGGGCACCGTGCACGCCGAGCAGGCGCACGGTGCGGGTGAGGCCGCCGCCGCCGGGGAGCAGGCCGAGGGTCACCTCGGGCAGGCCGAGCTGCACCTTGGGGTCGTCGACGACGATCCGGTGGTGGGTCGCGAGGGCGATCTCCAGGCCGCCGCCGAGCGCCGCGCCGGCGATCACGGAGACGACCGGCACGCCGAGCGCCTCGAGCCGGCGGAGGTCGGCCTTGGCGCCTTCGACGCGCCCGGCGTACTCGGCGCCGTCCTCGGGCGTGACGGCGAGGAGCTCGCCGAGATCACCGCCCGCGAAGAACGTCTTCTTGGCCGAGGCCACGATCACGCCCGTGATGCCCTCGCGCTCGGCCTCGAGCCGTGCGACGGTCGCGTGCATCGACGCCATGTAGGCGGCGTTCATCGTGTTCGCGGACTGGCCGGGATCGTCGAGCGTGAGCGTGACGACGCCCTCGGCCGACTGGTCCCAGCGGATGGTCGACGGGAGGCTCATCGGTGGTGGAACTCGGCCGGGCGCTTGGCGACGAAGGCGGCCATGCCTTCCTTCTGGTCGTCCGTCGCGAACATCGCGTGGAACACGCGCCGTTCGAAGAGCACGCCCTCGGTGAGGGAGATCTCCTGCGCGCGGTTGACCGCTTCCTTCGTCATCTGCGCGATCGGCTTGCTCATGCTCGCGATCGTCGTGGCGACGGCGACGGCCTCCGTGAGG
>JAVHXX010000240.1 GCA_031119595.1 Patulibacter sp.
GCAGCGGGCGCCGGTGCATCAGTCATTCGATCTGCGCGTGCCGTGGATGCCCGAGCTGCCCGGTCAGCTGCACCTGCCCGAGGGCCGCGAGCGCGCGGCGTTCGGGCTCGCCGACGAGCCCCGGCTGCAGCGCCAGGTCCCGATCCTCTTCGACCCCGCGACCGACGGCTCGATGATGGTGCTCGGCGGCCCGCGGTCCGGCAAGACGACCACCCTCGCGATGGTCGCCGCGACCCTCGCCGAGGACCTTCCGGTCGACGACCTCCACGTGTATGGGCTCGACTGCGGCGGCCGGGCGCTCTCGGCCATCGAGGGCCTCCCCCACACCGGGTCGGTCGTCCCCGGCGACGACGGCGAGCGCACCACCCAGCTGCTGGCGACGCTCGGCCGGATGCTCCAGCGCCGACGCGACCTCGCCTCCGACCTCGGCGCCAGCCACTTCGACGAACTCCGCGAGCGGGCCAGCACGCCCGTGCCGAGGGTCCTCGTGCTCGTCGACGACTACGGCGGGTTCACCGAGCGCTACGAGCGGGTCGAGTCCGGACGGATGCTCGACGACCTCCGCTCGCTCGTCAGCGAGGGGCCGACCTTCGGCGTGCACTTCGTCGTCAGTGCGGACCGCCGTGGCGCGATCCCGATGAGCGTCGGCGCGGCGATCACGCGCCGGCTCGTGCACCGCATGGCCGACCGCGACGAATATTCTCGCGCCGGGCTGCCCATGAAGCTCGCCGAGGTCGACATCGTGCCCGGGCGCGCCTTCACCGAGGACGGCGTCGAGATCCAGGTCGCGACGTGGGTCGACGGCTCTGCGGACACGCTCCCGGCCGCGATCGCGCGCCGCGGCGCCGAGCTCGCGCAGCGCCACCCCGCACCGACCACGGCGCCCACCGGGGTCGCCCAACTCCCGGCGCTCGTGCCCCGCGCTGCCGGACCGGCCGGGGTCCCGCCGTGGCATGCGTTCCTCGGGCTCCGCGAGAACGAGCTCGCGCCGGCCGTGGTCAACCTCATCGACGGCAACTTCGTGGTTGCCGGTCCCTACCGCAGCGGGCGTTCGAGCACGATCGCGACGATCGCCAGCGGCATCGCCGCGTCCACGCCGGAGGTGCAGCTGCACCTCATCGCGCCGCGGCGCACGCTGGCCGAGCACGCCGCCCCGTGGACGAAGATCGTCCGCACCGACGATCCCGCCGACGTCGTCCAGTACGTGGAGACGCTCCTCGACCTGGCCGACGGCGACGTGCCGATCTTCCTCGCCGTCGACGACGCCACCGAGGTCGATCCGCGCGGCATCAGCGGCCTCGAGCAGCTGATCAAGCAGGCCCGTGACCTCCCGATGCGCGTGGTGATCGGCGCCGACGCGCAGGCGCTGCGCACCTCGTACGCCCCGTGGCACGTGCAGATGCGCAAGGACGGCCAGGGCATGCTGCTCGCCCCGAACCTCGAGACCGACGGCGACCTGCTCGGCGTGCGGCTCCCGTGGCGGCGCGCGCTGACCTTCCCGAAGGGGCGCGGCATCCTCGTGGAGAACGGCCAGCACGAGCTGGTGCAGGTCGCCCACGACGCGGCCGGCTGAGGTGGCGGAGCGCGGCGCAGCCGCGCGACGGGATCAGCCGGGGCCGAACTCGGCGTCGGCGGTGGTGCCGGCGCTCGAGGACTTCTTCGCCGCGGTGTGCGTGGCGGTGCGGGTGACCGGCGCGGTGTAGGTCGACGACGTGCCGGTCGAGGCGGTGTTCGTGACGACCGGCGCGGAGCGGACGACGGCTGCCGCCTTCTTGACCTTCTTCTTCGGGATCACGAGCGCGCCGGGCGTGCGGGGCGTCGGGCGGACGATCTCCGGGAGCTCCCCGGCGGTGGCGACCGTCGGGACGGCCGGCGCCGCTTTCGCCGGCAGCACGGCCCACGTGCCGGCCGCGGAGGCGATCACGAACAGCACCGAGAGCACGATCGGGACGATGCGGTGGCGGTGTGAGGAGACGAAGGCGGGCATGGGTGGCGAGTCGCTGCGAAGCGGGCGCGGAGTCTAACCGGACGGTGGGTACCGACTCAAGGTCGCGCAGCGGCGCCCACAGCGCGAGCAGGCCCGCGAGCGCTTCGGGCCGCGAGGAGAGCGCCAGCGCCTCTTCGCCGAGGTCACCGGAGAGGTCCGGTTCGATCACGATCAGGCCGCGATCGCCCACGACCCAGCCGGTGACTTCGCCCTCGTAGCTGCCGTCCGGGCGACCGATGCCCCAGGCGACCTCCCAGTCGCCGGCGGCCTGCGCCGCCTCGGCGGCCTGCGCGACGAGCGGCGTGTCGGTGCGGCGCACGCGGGCTCCGTCGACGAGCGAGCGCCAGCGGCGGCGTGGCACGAGGGCGGCGTCCGACACCACCGCACCCCCGACGCGGTCGTCGAGGACCGGCGCGAGCGCGCCGCGGGTGAGACGGTCGAGGCGGTCGATGGCGCCGGCGTGCGGTTCGACGCGCAGGAGCACGGCCTCGTCGGTCTCGACCAGGGTGCTCGCGGCGTGGCCGGCGAACGTGACCACGTGGTGGGCCCGCCCGACGTGGTGCGCGAAGGCGACTGCGCTCGCGGCGGGGTCGACGTGGACGGCGAGCGCTGCGGCGAACGCCTGCTCGACGGCGAGGTCGTCGCCGTCCACCAGGGCGAGGCGGTGGTCCAGGAGGGTGGCGCGGCCGTCGGCCGTGTCGAGGTCCGGGAGCCCGGGGCCGACGAACCTGCTGCGCGGGAGCTCGGCGATCCCGAGCGCCGCGCAGGCGACCTGGAGCGCGGCCGGGGTGAGCAGCCAGGAGGTGCCGCGGACCTCAGACATCGAGGCTGATGGTCGCGACGAGATGGTCGAACACCGTCACGAGGAGGTCACGGCGCGGCGCCTCGATCGAGCCGGTGATCTGGACGCAGTCGCGGCCGAGGCCGCCGCCGACGTCGACGAGGAGGACCAGGCTGAGCTGGACGAGGTCGAAGGGGGCCCGTTCGGTGGTCATCGTCTGCTCACGCACGATCGCCGGGACGCCGGACACCTCCACGATCCGCTCCTCGTCGAGGGTGATCGAGGTGGCGGTCGCCTGGGCGCCGGAGAGGAGTTCGCGGGCGATCTTGTCGAGGCTCGTCGCCGGGCCGACGCGGTCGATCGAGGTGACGATGTTGGCCCAGAACCCGTTCGGGCCGGCCTCGGCCTCACGGGTCGCGGCAAGCGCTCCGGGGACGGGCGCGGTGGACCATCCCTCCGGGACCTCGAAGCTCACCCCGACGGGCGGGAGGCCGAGCTCGCCGGGATACGAGATCCGGGCGTGGCCGGACGACATGGACGTGGTCTGGGTCATGGTCGTGCTCCTTCGGGGAGAACCGCGGGGGAAAGGGGGCGCTCAGGCGCCGTACGCGACGGCGCGCCGTCGGACCTGGTCGTGGATCGAGCCCTGACCGGCGACGCTGGCCGGGTCGTCGAGGGTCTTCGTGGGCGCTCCGATGCCGATGCCCACGCCGTCGCCGGGGATGAACCGCTCGACGACATGCGGCCTCGCCGTGGGCGGGGCGTACGGCTTCGGTCCGAACTCCTCCTCGGCGGGGTCGGGCGTCGACGGGGTGCGCTTCGCCGGCGCCGAGCGACGTGCCGACCCGGGACCGAACTCGGCGTCGGCCGGGTCGACCTTCGTCGACTTCGACGCGGACGCGGCGGCACTGCGCGCGGCCGCGGGCTGGGTCGTCGGGGAGCTCCCGTCGGGACCGAGCCTGACGGGGGTCTTCCCGGGAATCGCACCCTTGCCGAGCACGCCGGAGACGGCGTTCACGATGCCGCCCGGGCTCAGGGTGCTGCCGCCGGGCACCTTCACGAAGCCGGGAAACTCCGAGGACGAAGCGGTGATGATCGCGATCACGACGCCACCGGGACCGAGGATCTCGACCGGGTTCGGACGCGTGTGACGGGGGCCGTTCGGAAGCGGGACGTACTGCGTCTCGCCACCGCCGGCCGAGCCGCTGCCGATCGCGACGATGGCGCTGACGCGCGTGGCGAGGTCGGCGCCGTGGGAGCCGAAGAGGTCGGCGGCCTGGAAGGTCGTGGAGAGGCGGTCGGCGAGGCCCTCCGCGCGGCGCACGAAGTCGGCCGAGATGCCGGTGTGGTCGGAGAGGGCCGCACGCGCGGCGTTGCCGGTGTCGCGGAGGCGGTTGCCGGCACCGGAGATCGCCCTGCTGGCGGCGATCACCGAATCGGTCTCGAGCAGGATCCTCGTCATGCCTTGCCCTTGCTCTTGCGGTACTCGTCGTTGGCGGCGTCGATCGCCCTGTTCTTGGCGATCGCGTCAGCGTGGTCGTCGACGGCCTGCTTCCAGAGCCGCCACTCGGTGTCGAGCTGCTGGGCCGCCTCGATGAGATGGAGGCGGAAGGTGTGGAAGGCGCCGCCGAGCGTCTTCTGCCCCATCTGACGGTTGTGGATGTCGTCGCGGATGCGGGTCGCCACGGGTGCCGTGAAGACCATCTTCTTCGCGGCGATGTCGCCGTCGGAGGCGGCGAACTGGAGCCCCTCGGAGGCGTCGTGGCACGCGTGCGCGAGCCGGCGCAGCGCTTCCGGGTCGCCGTCGGGCCTCGCGGGGATCGCGGGCACCGCGACGTGCGGCAGCGGGAACGGAAATTCGGCGTTGGCGGACATGACGCGTGGAGAGGAGGTCGAGAAGCGGATGCGCGGTCGCCGGGCGTGGGTGCCCGGCGACCGCGCCGTGAGGGGTGGGCGGTGATCAGCCGCCGACCTGCGCGAAGCCGTCCGCGGTGGTCTTCGTGTTGGTCGAGCAGTGGTCGAGGATCTCGGCCAGGTGCAGGAGGGCCGACTTCGACTGCGGCCACGCCTCGCGGAGCTCGTTCCCCTTCGGGCCGTACCAGAAGCCGGTCGAGGCGGAGACCGGACCCTCGATCGTCGAGATGATGTTGTGGATCGCTGCCATCTGCTGGCTGAACGTGGAGGCGAGGCCGCCCATCTGCTCAATGTCGCCACCGATAAGTGCCATGTGATCGTGTCCTTGGGAGTTGGTTTGTCTGGGAGTGAGAGGCGGTGTTCGCTGCATCGCGCTCACTGCTGAGGTGGAACTTACGGGCGGTTCGGAGCCGTGCCCAGAAGCGGGGGAAGGCGGGTACCCCCCACCTCGCACCCCGTCCATGCCCGCGCCACGGCCGGGACCGGAGACGCCGCGGGAAGGCGGCCCCTCGTGGGGTGCGCCGGCCCGTCGACAGGGCCGGGAACGGGAAACGGGACGACGCCGTCCCCCGACAGCGCCGCCCCGTTTCCGAGAGGAGTTATCCGTGGCCGGCGCCGAGTTCCCAAGGAGTGGGTGGCGCCGGGTGAGACCCGCCCGGGCGGGGTCGCGCCAGCGTCAGGCGCCGGCTTCGAGGAGCTCGAGCGCGGCGCCGGTGGCGGCCTCCGCAAGCGCCTCGCGACTCGGCTCGACGTTGAAGTCGCGGAGCTTGCCGTAGATCGACTTCAGATGCGAGCGCACCGTCTCCTGGCCCAGGGCGAGCGCGTCGGCGAGGGCCGCGGTCGTGGGCGCACGGGTGAGCCGGGCCTCCGGCGGCCACAGCTCGATGAGTTGCACGACCACGCGCCGCTCGGTCGGGGTGAGCACCGTCCAGTCGATCGACGGGGGCAACGCGATGGTGCGGCCCTCGCCGTCGATGACGGGTGACCGGATCAGCATCTCGGTCGAGGCGCACCGCACCACGTCGCGGTCGTTGAGGCGCGTGCGGCTGGTGATCTTCAGGCCGTTGACGAAGGTGCCGTTCGTCGAGGGGCCGAGATCCTCGATGGTGAGGAGATCGAGGTGGCGCTCGATCGACGCGTGGACGGTCGACACGGTGGCGTCGAAGGAGAGCGGGAGGTCGGCGTCCTTCGAGCGGCCGAGCACGAGCCGCGCGCCGGGCTCGACCCGCACGACGAGCAGACGCTCGGCGGAGCGGGGCAGGACGACGTAGGGCTGGCGGACCTCGGCCATCTGCAGCAGCCGCTCGGCGCCGGCCGCCTCGACGACGGTCCACGAACCGATGCGGCTCTTCGGCGCGGCGGTCGGCTCGGCGCCTGCGGCGCTGATGGGGCCGTTCGGGGTGACGTCACCGGTCATCGGCCGACCTCCACCACGAGCTTGCCGGTCGCGCGGCGTTCATCGAGGTCGCGCAGGGCCTGGGCGCCGTCCTCCATCGCGTAGGTCCGGCCGATGATCGGGGCGACGATGCCCTGCTCGGCCCAGGCGAGGAGGTCCGCGTGGATCGCCCGGGTGACGTCCGGGCGCAGGCCGACGAACGCGCCCCACGCGGCGCCGACCACACTGATGTTCTTGAGCAGGAGGCGGTTCAGGGCCACGGTCGGGATCGCGCCGCCGGTGAAGCCGACGACCACGAGCCGACCCTCGACGGCGAGCGAGCGGAGCGAGTCGGTGACGCGGTCCCCGCCGACCGGGTCGAGGATCACGTCGACGCCCGCGCCCCCGGTGAGCGCCTTGACCTGCTTCGGCCAGCCCTCCTCGGGACGGATCACCTCGTCGGCGCCGGCGTCATGGGCGACCTGCTCCTTCTCGTCCGAGGAGACCACGGCGATCGTGCGGGCGCCGGCGCCCTTGGCGACCTGGATCGCCGCAGTGCCGACGCCACCCGCGGCACCATGGATCAGGGCCGTGTCACCGGCCCCCAGCCGGCCGCGGTGCAGCAGCGCGAAGTGGGCCGTGTGGTAGTTCATGATCAGCGCCGCGCCCTGCGCATCCGTGAGGCCGTCCGGGATCGGCAGCACCATCTCCGGCGCCGCGGCGACCCGCTCGGCGGCCATGCCCAGCCCGAACGCCGCGACCCGCTGGCCGACCTCCAGGCCACTGCCCTCCGGGGCCTGCGCGACGCGGCCGGCGGCCTCGACGCCGAGCGTGAACGGCGGCTCGAGCTTGATCTGGTACTCCCCGCGCGACAGCAGCAGGTC
>JAVHXX010000241.1:0-3421 GCA_031119595.1 Patulibacter sp.
ACCTCGTCCTGCAGGTCGGCCGCAAC
Organism: Patulibacter sp.; assembly: GCA_031119595.1. Lineage (GTDB taxonomy): Bacteria > Actinomycetota > Thermoleophilia > Solirubrobacterales > Solirubrobacteraceae > JAGIBJ01. Next base: position 27 of record JAVHXX010000241.1, read on the forward strand.
AGCGCCGCGCTCGCGATGCTCCGGCCGACCGACCCGCTCTTCCGGACGTTCCAGCGGCTCCTCGTCTGGAGCCTCGCGTCGGCACCGCTCTGGCTCATCGGCGGGTTCTCCGACGAAGGCCTCCGCCCCGTCTTCTGGGCCGTGGCGCTCGCGATCGAGCTGACCGGCCCGATCGCGCGCTACGCCGTGCCGGGCCTCGGCCGCTCCGAGACCTCCGACTGGGCCATCGACGGCGAGCACTTCGCCGAGCGGTTCCAGTTGCTCATCATCATCGCCCTCGGCGAGTCGATCGTCGTCACGGGTGCCTCCGCCGCCGACGCCGGCCTCGGCGCGGAGACCATCGGGGCACTCAGCATCGCGTTCCTGCAGTCGGCGGCGCTGTGGTGGCTGTACTTCGACGCCGTCGCGGAGCACTCGAGCCACGACATCGCCCACCACGAGGATCCGGGCCGCCTCGCGCGGGACGCCTACACGTACCTGCACCTGCCGATCTTCGCCGGGATCATCCTGTCCGCGATCGCCGACGAGATCCTGATCCTCCACCCCACGCACGAGTTGTCGCTCGCCGGCGCCATCGTGACCCTCGGCGGACCGCTGCTCTACCTCATCGGCGACGGGGCCTTCCGGTACCGGATGGTGCGGAGCGTGTCACCGCGGCGACTCACGGCGATCGCCGCCCTCGCCCTCCTCGCGATCCCGACGATCTGGCTGCCGGCGGTGGCCGTCGGCGGCTGCATCCTCGCCGTGCTCATCGCGCTCGCGATCTGGGAATACGGCGCGAGCTGAGCCCGCTGGCGAGCCCTTGTCGCGGGTTCAGAGCAGGGTCGGCTGGAGCACACCTTCGAGCGTGAGCAGGTGGCGTTTGCGCTCGAGGCCGCCGGCGTAGCCGGTGAGCGAGCCGTCGGCACCGATCACGCGGTGGCACGGGACGATGATCCCGACCGGGTTGTGGCCCACGTGCTGGCCGACCGCCTGTGCCATCCCGGGATGGCCGACGGCCGCCGCGACCGCGCCGTACGTCGTCGAGCGGCCGTACGGGATCGTCGTGAGCTCGCGCCAGACGGCGAGCTGGGAGTCCGACCCGCGGAGATCGACCGGGAGATCGAAGTCGCGCAGGTCGCCCGCGAAATACGCTTCGAGCTGCGCCTGCGCGCGGACGAACAGCTCCGCACGAGGGTCGCTTCGCGAGTCTGCGGGTGCGTGGATGAAGTGCGCCTGGCCCGCCATCGACAGCGCCTGAAGGCCGTGATCGCCGGCCATGAGCTGGATGTCGCCGAAGTTCCCGAAGGACAGCGTCGTGTGGATGGTGCTCATGGGGTGGCTCCGCTCATGACGGTCGGTGCGGACGGGCGTGCGGCGCTCGCTGGCCGCGCGGTCGCTGGGGCGACGGAGGCCGCCGCCCACAGGTGCTGCACCGCGTACGAACGCCACGGCCGCCACCGCTCGGCGGCGCGCTCCGCGTCGACTGGATCCGTCGACAGGCCGAGCGCGGCCAGTCCGCTGCGCACGCCAGTGTCGCCCGGGAGAAACCGGTCCGGATGGCGGAGTGCACGCATCGCGACGTAGGAGACGGTCCACGGGCCGATGCCCGGGATCGCGAGCAGCTCCGCTTCGAGGGCGTCCCGGTCGGCGCCGGGGTCGATGCGCAGCTGCCCGTCGGCGAGGGCACGGGCCACGGCCTGGAGGGTCCTCCGGCGGGTCGCCGGCATCCGGAACGCCTCCGGCTCGAGCGCCGCGAGGTCATCGGGCGTCGGGAAGAGCAGCGTGGGTGCGTCGTCGCGATCGGCGGAGTGACCTCCGACGGGCTCCGCCGCGGCATCGTCCGCGAGCGAGACGCGCTCGCCGACACGGGCGACGAGTGAGGCGGCCAGCCCGGTGGCCGCCGCGACGGTCACCTGCTGGCCGAGGATCGCGCGGATCACGAGCTCACCACCGTCGACGGCGCCGGGCACGCGTCGCCCCGGCGCCGCAGCCACGAGTGGGGCGAGGTGTGGGTCGTCGGCGAGGGCGGCGTCGATGGCCAGCGGATCGGCGTCGAGGTCGAGCAGGGTCCGGCACCGCGCCACCGCCGCGGTCAGGTCGCGGAGGTCGGCGAGCTGCAGGCGGCAACGCACCGCGCCGCCGCCCGGTGCCGCACTCAGCGCGACGATGCCGTCGGCCCGGGGCAGCCGCAGCGTCCGTCGATAGGTGGTGCCGTCGAAGTGTTCGACCCCGGGGATGGCGCGACGGCCGAGGAACCCGAACAGCTCCTCGAGCCGGATCGGCGCGCGATACGCGAGGCGCACCTCGATCTCGCCCGGGACCTGGCTCGCCGCGCCGCGCGCCGCGCGGCCCCGCAGTTCCGTCGGGGTGCGGGCGAAGATCGCGCGGACGGTGTCGTTGAACTGCCGGATGCTCGCGAAGTCGGCGGCGAAGGCGATGTCGCTGAAGGACAGGTCGGTGGTCTCGATGAGCACCCGGGCGGTCTGCGCACGTTCGGCCCGGGCGAGTGCCTGCGGCCCTGCGCCGACCTCCGCCACGAGCATCCGGTGGAGATGGCGCGGCGAATAGCCGAGGGTCGAGGCCAATCCCTCGACGCCCTCGCGGTCGACCACACCGTCGCCGATGAGCCGCATCGCGCGGGCCACGAGGTCCCCGCGCACATCCCACTCGGGCGAGCCGGGAGCGGCGTCCGGGCGGCACCGCCGGCATGCACGGAAACCGGCACCCTGCGCCGCAGCGGCGGTCTGGAATGCCTGCATGTTCTCGCGATGCGGCGTCCGCGCCGGGCAGCCCGGGCGGCAGTAGATCCCGGTGGTGTTCACCCCGACGACGAACCAGCCGTCGAAGCGGGCGTCCCGGCTCGAGACCGCCTGGTACTGCGCGTCGGTGAGCTCCTGCATGGGGTCATGGTGGCAGCGTCCGCGGTCGCCCACTAGCGGTCATCGGACATGGCAGTCGACGTGGCGCGCCCGCGTGGCCGCGAGGCCGGCCCCGCGACCAGCTACGGCCCGCATCGTTCTGGAACGGCGTTCTGAATCGGCTGCCGTCACGGATCTACCGTCGGCCACGCCCCGGGGCCGGTCCGCCCGACCCGCGGCCCCGTCCCGACCGCTTCGCGAGGAGCCCTCCATGCCGCTGTTCCCACGTCCCACCGTCGCTGCCCTGGCCGCGCTTACCGCCTGTGCGGTCGTCGCGCCGGCCGCCCACGCGGCCCCCTACGAGCAGATCTCGCGGGCCACGGGCGTCGCCGGGGCCACGCAGCTCATCGCCCCGCTCCAGCCGCTCTTCGCGAGCAACACCGGCCTCATCGCCGCCTCGACGACGATCGTCAACCCCGACGACGCGTACTCGACGCAGGCGACGGGCCTGCGCAACACGATCACCAACACGACGACCATCCCGCACGCGGACGC
>JAVHXX010000241.1:3431-6912 GCA_031119595.1 Patulibacter sp.
GGTGAGGCGGGCAAGGGCTTTGCCGTCGTGGCCGTGGAAGTCAAGAACCTGGCCGCCCAGACCGCCCGCGCGACGGAAGAGATCGGGGCGGAGGCGCAGGCCATCACCGAAACGGTCGACCGCACCGAGACGGTCGGTCTCTTCCAGCGCAACGACCTCACGACCGGCGACTACGTCTGGTCGGTCGGCTCACTCAGTGGCGCGGGGCCGGTGAAGGACGTCGCCCGGATCTCGTTCTTCACCTTCGGCCAGGTCGAGCTGACCGGTGACGGCAAGTCGGTGATCGTCGACGACGGCACGAGCACGAAGCGCGTCACGATCGCCACCGGCGCCTCGACCGTCGTGTCGCCGCAGCCGCTCTTCCCCGCCGTGACCTACGGCCAGAGCGACGACGGCCAGGTCGTCGGCGGCACCGTGGTCGACGCGGACGGCAACCCGAGCGGCGTCATCTATGTCGGCACGAAGAAGGTCACCGTGCCCGGCTGGCCGTGGATCGCTCCGGACGGCCGCTCGGCCTCGTGGCTCGGCGGGCCGTCCGGTACGCAGACCTCGCCGGCGCTCTACACGCTCAACCTCGTGACCGGGAAGACGACGTCGTCGCCCCTCCCCACGCCCGTCGACGAGTCGTACCTCATCACGTGGGTCTCGACCGACGGCTCGAAGGTCGTCGTCGCCGACACCGGCGCGGGCGGCGACACGTTCGCGAAGCCGGCGAAGCTGCTCGACCGGACCACCGGGCGCTGGTCCACGTTCGGCGGTCAGATCTCCGGCTGGATCAAATCCGCCCACAACCACACCGCGATCTCGCGCAACGGGCAGTTCGCGGCGATCGCCTACAACGGCCAGGTCGCCCTCGTGAACCTCAGCGGCGGCCCGCTGCTCGGGAACCTGCTCGGGCTCGAGGCGGTGTCGGCCTCGAGCTACATCGCCAGCCCGTTCGGGCTGTTCCAGTCGTGCGGCGACTCCGCCTACTCGAGCGGTCAGTTCGAGCGCCCGGCGGACTGGATCGCCGCGCCGAAGAAGGCGCAGGTCACGGTGTCCGCGGACGGCACAGTGATCAAGCAGCAGACGCTCGTGAAGACCGAGAGCGGTCCGTACGCGAACGACGGCGATCAGTTCTTCGCGAACTTCCCGGCCGGGACCACGACGGGCACGGTGAAGATCAGCGTCGTCGACGGCGCCGGGCGCACGGTCACCGAGACGTTCTCGAAGAAGGTGTCCTGCTCGTAGCCGGCTGACGGCAGCGGGGTGCGTCGCGGCGTCGATGCACCCCGCGAGTGGCCGTCGTGTCCGGTCGAGCGCGAGCGGCCTTCGACCGGGGCCGGAGCGTCAGGCGGCTTCGGCGACCCGGGTGCGGGGCACCGAGAAACCCTGCGAGACCTCGGCGAGCACCGCGAGCATCGCCTGCTTCGCGGGCGATGCCCACGTGCCGGCGAGCGTCGCCGCGTGGACGTGCCGCACCGGCGACGCGCCGATGATCGACCGCACGACGACGTCATCGCGGACGGCAACGAGCGCGAGGTCGGGGATGAAGGACACCCCGAACCCGCTGGCCACGAAGCCCTGCACCGCAAGGTGGTCGTCGGACTGGAACGCGATCCGCGGCTCGAACCCGGCTTCGCGGCACGTGCGGATGAGGATGCGGGCGTCCGGACAGCGCTCGGTCGAGCCCAGGATCCACTCGTCCTCGGCGAGATCGGCGAGATCGACGGCCTCGTTGGCGGCGAGCGGATGGTCCGCCGGCAGCATGAGCGACATCGGGTCGTCGAGCAGGTGCACCGTCTCGAACTCGGGCTCGGGCGCGATGCGGTCGTTCGGGGCGTCGACCACGATGGCGACGTCGGCGTCGCCGCATCGCAGGGCGGAGATGTTGTCCGGCGGTTCGCCCGGGGCGATGCTCAGTTCGACGCCGGGGTAGCGCTTGCGGAACTCGACGACGGCCTTCGGCACGACGGTGGCACCGGCCGTCGCGAAGGTCGCGAGGCGCAGGCGGCCGCGCCGCAGCCCGGAGATGGCGTCGAGCTCGGCCTCCGCGTCGGCGAGGCGGCCGAGGATCGCATCCGCGTGGGAGACGAGCGCGCGGCCCGCCTCGGTCAGCGTGACCCCGCGCGCGCCACGGTCGACCAGGCGGGTGCCGGCCTCCTTCTCGAGCGCGGAGATCTGCTGGGACACCGCGCTCTGCGTGTACGCGAGCGCTTCGGCAGCGGCCGAAAAGGAGCCATGAGCAGCCACTTCCCGGAGTACGCGGAGTCGGCGAACGTCGAGCATTAGCAAAGCTTACAGCTGGCACCGTGGAATGTCATTGGACCTACTACCGCCTGCATGCGACCTTCAATCCATGACCTACGCCAGCCCGACCTCCTCCCTCACGATGCGCCCTGCAGGCGAAGGCGACACGGCCTCGATCGCCCGCGTCGCCGCTCTCGACAGCCGCCCCGCGCCGACCGGCTCCGTGCTCCTCGGCCTCCTCGACGATCGCGTCGTCGCCGCGCTCTCGATCGACGACGGCCACGTCGTCGCCGACCCGTTCGTGCTCACGGCGGACGTCGTCTCCCTCCTTCGCGCCCGCGCCGCCGCGATCCGGCTCGCCTCCGGCGGCACGCCGCTCCGCCGCCCGCGCCGCGCACGTCTTTCGGCCGCCCTCCGCGGCTGAATCCCCGGTGGTACCGCCGACCGCGGGTGGTCGGCGGCACCACCGACTCCGGGGCCCGTCGCAGGTGCGTCCGCGATCGGCCCTACGGTCAGAAGCGACCGACCGGGACCTGGGACCGCACGATGACGCACACGACCGACGCCGACACACCCCCGTGGGGCGACGAATCCGGCGCGGTCCTCGCTGCCGTCGCGTGGGCGACCGGTCGGGTCATCCGCCCCACCGATCCGAAGACGGGTGCCCGGCCGAGCGATGAGATCGCCGCCGACGCCGGCCCCACGGTGACCCCGGGCGGCATCGGGCCGACCGCGGCGATGAAGGTCTTCGACGAGGTCTTCGTGCCCGCGACCCGGGCGCAGGACGATTCGATGAACCTCGCGTACATCCCGGCCGCGCCGACCCGCGCCGCGGTCTCGTTCGACCTCGCGACGAGCGCCGCGAACATCTTCGCCGGGGTGTGGGAGGCCGGCGCGGGCGCGATCTTTGCCGAGAACGAAGCCCTCGCCTGGATCGTCGGTCTGCTCGGGTGGCCCGCCGACGCCGGCGGTTGCTTCGTCGCCGGCGGCACGATCGGCAACCTCTCCGCGCTCATGGCGGCGCGAGAGACGGCGACCACGCGCCGTGGCGGCCGTCCTGCCGGTGGCTGGAAGCTCGCCTGTTCCTCGGAGGTCCATTCCTCCGTGAAGTCGGCGGCGCGCGTGCTCGATGTCGACGTCGTCGAGGTGCCGGTCGACGACCGCGGCCATCTCACCGGCGCGGCCCTCGACGCCGTCCTCGCGCAAGAGCCCGACGTCTTCGCCGTCGCCGCCTCGGCCGGCACCACGAACG
>JAVHXX010000242.1 GCA_031119595.1 Patulibacter sp.
TTGGTGACCCGCAGGGCACGCCGACTGGTGACCCCGTTGGTGACCCGCAGGGCACCCCGACCGGTGACCCGGTCGGCGACCCGCAGGGCTCCCCGACCGGTGACCCCGTTGGCGACCCGCAGGGCGTGCCGACCGGTGATGTCGACGGTAACCCGGAGGGCTCGGTTGATGGTCCGTCGGGTGCGAACGTGAACGCGGGTGCGTCGGTGTCGGCGTCGGCTGATGCTGATGGGGATAACAACCCGGCTGCGAAGGCGGCGTCGGAGGCGGCTGCGAACAATGACGGCACGTCGGCGGCGTCGGCTGCTGCGGACATCTCGGCGAAGGCTGCTGCGCAGATCGCTGGGAACCAGAAGACGACGGCGTCGGCGGATGCGTCCAAGGACGCCAAGTCGAAGGCGAATGCGTCGTCGAAGGTCGCGGCGAAGGCTGCTGCTGAGGCGGACAACTCCTCCAACACCAATGGTGGGGCGTCGGTTGAGGCGTCGTCCAAGACGCAGGCGTCGTCGAAGTCCGCTGCGATCGCGGATGCGTCCAAGGACGCGTCCCAGGACGCTGCTGCGAACGTGAACGGTGATCCGGGTGCGAACGTGAACGCGGGTGCGTCGGTGTCGGCGTCGGCTGATGCTGATGGGGATAACAACCCGGCTGCGAAGGCGGCGTCGGAGGCGGCTGCGAACAATGACGGCACGTCGGCGGCGTCGGCTGCTGCGGACATCTCGGCGAAGGCTGCTGCGCAGATCGCTGGGAACCAGAAGACGACGGCGTCGGCGGATGCGTCCAAGGACGCCAAGTCGAAGGCGAATGCGTCGTCGAAGGTCGCGGCGAAGGCTGCTGCTGAGGCGGACAACTCCTCCAACACCAATGGTGGGGCGTCGGTTGAGGCGTCGTCCAAGACGCAGGCGTCGTCGAAGTCCGCTGCGATCGCGGATGCGTCCAAGGACGCGTCCCAGGACGCTGGCGCGAACGTCAACGTGAACGGGACGCCGAACTCGTCGGCGTCGTCGAACCCGGGGGCGAACGGTTCGCCGAACTCCAGCGCGAACGCGAACCCGAACCCGAACACGAACGCGTCGGCGTCGGCGGGTGCGTCGGTTGATGCGGACGGGAACAACAACCCGGCTGCGAAGGCTGCTGCGGTGGCGGCTGCGAACAACGACGCGACGTCGCAGGCGTCTGCTGCGACGGACGTGACGGCGAAGGCTGCTGCGAAGACCGCGGGCAACATGGTCACGACCGCTTCGGCGAACGCGACGCAGAACGTGGCTGCGGACAAGAACGCGTCGGCGAGTGTCGCGGCGAAGGCGGCGGCGAACGCGGACAACTCGTCCTCGACCCGTGCGCAGGCGTCTGCTGCGAAGAACGGCAACGCGAGTGCGGCTGCGTCCTCGGCGGCGACGGCGGATTCGTCCTCGAACGCGTCGGGCGCGGCTGCTGGTAACGCGGACGGGCAGAAGGGCGAGCTCGCGTTCACGGGTTCGGACGTCCTCCCGGTCGTCGCGCCGCTCGCGGGCCTGCTGGTCCTGCTCGGCGGCGCGGTGCTCTTCATCGCCAAGCGCCGCAAGGCCACCGACAAGGCCACCGACAAGGCCTGACCCCAGGTGGGGAGTCCGCGCACTGCGGGCTCCCCACTGCCATGCCCTGGTGGGGACCACTGATCACTGCAGCGGTCCCCACCAGCGCACCCCCAGCCTCCCGGCTCGCACATGCGATACTTGAAATATATAAATATCAACGATATTCTGTGACGGCACCTCGATGCTCCCGAGCAACCGCTCGCGTGCGAGCTGACGGATGCGGTGCCCACTGGCTGACGGCTGGTCGGCACCTTCCCGATCTGCCGATCCACCCTTCCCACCTCTGCATCACACTCCGAAAGTGACGACATGAAACACAAGGCACCCCCTGGCGCGCGGCGCAAGGGAATCCTCTTCGCGGGCGGCGCGCTCGGCCTGACGACCGCGCTGCTCGGCACGGTCGCGGTGTCGGCTGCGCCGCAGCCGACTGCCGATTCCGGACGGGAGGCTCGACCCGCCTCCGCAGCGTCGGCCGACGTCACGGCACGCGACCCTGAGCTGCTCCTCGTCGAGGACTTCGAGAACGGCGGCTGGACTGACGCCAAGTTGGTCAACGAGTACGTCGGTGCCGCCGGCGAGACCTACACGGGTGACCCGGTGTGGATCAACGGTGCACGATGCAACGGCATCGTCACGAGCCAATCGAGCACCTCGCTCGCCGCTTGCGACAGCGGGGGCAACGCGGGGTTGAAGAAGATCGCGAACGCCCTCGGGCAGATCACCGGCACGGACCCGTCCACGAACCACATCGTCAGCGCCTACACGCAGGGTGGGGATCCCGGTGCGAACAAGATCCAGCTCGAGTCGGTGAAGCCGTTCGAACTGCCGCAGACCGGGCGTTTCGTGTCGTTCGGCGTGAGTGGCGCGGCGATGAACTGCTACTCAAACCACCCGCTCCTCGACTTCTCACTCGTCGACGGCGACCAAGAGCACAAGATCGCGGACACCCCGATCGACCCCTGCACCGACCGCGGTTCCCAGGAGTACGTGGTGTCCGGGACGACGGTCAAGGGTGGTGAGTTCGTCTCGAAGGGCGGACTGCTCTTCGACGGCGACACCGTGCGCTGGATCATGCGCAACCAGCAGGCGTCCGGCGCCGGGAACGACGGCGCGGTGGACCGCGTGTCCATCGTCGACTCGACGCCGACGATGACGCAGTCGCTGTCGGGGACTCCGATCGTGGGGGACACCGCGCGGTTGACGTACCGCGTGATCAACACGACCGAGCACGGGCAGAAGCCTGATTGGTCGTTCGCCGCTGACCTGCCCGACGGGCTCTCCGTCGCGCAGACGCCGAACACGTCGACGACGTGTGCGTCGCCCGACGTGACCGCAGCCGCGGGCGCGACGTCCGTGACCGTGGACGGCGACCTGGCCGAGGGCGCCGCGGACTGCACGATCTCGGTGGACGTCACGACCACGACGCCCGGGACGTACTCGGTCGACACCGACCTGGTGACGTCGCACAAGGGGCTCGACCTCGCCGGGACGGACTCGGTGGAGTTCGCTCCGGAGCGCAACGCACTCACCGTGACCGGCACCCCGGTCATCACCGGTGGTAACGGCGACGCGGTGGCGGACCTCGGCGAGCAGATCGCGTTCCGCTACGACGTGCGGAACGACGGCAACGTCGCGGTCCACGACCTGACGCTCGGCGAGTCGGCCGACTCGTGCGCTGCGACCGACATCGCGGCCGGCGCCACGGTGTCGTGCACCACGCCCGCCCGTGACGTCACCCAGGACGACGTCGATGCCGGCAGCATCGACGACTCGGTGACGATCTCCGCGCTCTCCCGGCTGGGCGTTCCCGTTCCGGGCTCCGGTTCCGCCACGGTGAGCACCAGCGAGCAGAACGCCGGCGCGGGGCTCTCCCTCGCACCGGTCGTGAAGACCACCGGCGACCCAGGCGCCGGCGACACGGTCACGTTGAGTGTCCGCGCCTCGAACACCGGGAACGTCACGCTCCGCGACACGAGCATCGTCATCGACGGTGATCGCGGGATGACCGTCACGTGCCCTGCGACCATCGCACCGGGGAAGTCGATCGACTGTGACATCGAGGGTTCCTACACCGTGACGCAGGCGGACGTGGACCACGGATCGGTCGAGTTCGCGGCCACCGCGACGAGCACCGCTCCGAAGGGTGTCGAGGTCGAGGCGAAGGCCACGACCACGCAGGCGACCGTTGCACAGACCCCCGAGGTGTCCGCGACCTTCTCCGGCGCGATCGCCGGCAAGGCCCCGAAGGCCGGGGACAAGGTCTCCTTCACCGGGTCCGTCCGGAACAGCGGCAACGTGACGCTGCACGGTGTGACCGCTGCCGTCCCGGGCTTCGACGGCCTCACCGTCGCCGTCGCCGACGACGAGCTCGCCCCTGGCGCGTCGACTGCTGTGTCGGTGTCGGACTACACCCTGACCCAGGCGGACGTCGACGCGGGCGCACTGCGCGTCCCGATGGACGTCGCCGCGATCGGTCCGAAGGACCAGCAGGTCGAGGACGACGCACGGGCCGATCTCGAGATCGAGCAGCGCAGTGCCCTCACGTCGCGGTTCGGAGCGTCCCTCGACGTCGACCGCACGCCGAAGGCCGGTGACACCGTCTCCCTCACGGGCACGCTGTCGAACAGCGGTACCGTGACCCTGTCCGACATCGCGGCGTCGATGCTCGGCCGCGACGACATCGCCGTCGAGGTGCCGTCCGGTGCGCTCGCACCGGGAGCGGTTGTGCCGGTGACGATCGCCGCCTACCCGCTGACGCAGGACGACATCGACGAGGGTTCCGTCGCGTTCACCATGCGCGGCGAGTCGCACGGCCCGAAGGGGCAGATCGCGAACAGCGAGGCCGGCGCGAGCCTGGATCTCGAGCAGGCTGCCGGTGCGGGGCTCGCCCTGGCGCCGGTCGTGAAGACCACGTCGGACCCGGGCGTCGGCGACAAGGTCTCGCTCGGTGTGATCGCTTCCAACACGGGCAACGTCACGATCCGCGACACGACGATCGTCATCGACGGTGAGCGTGGCATGACCGTCACCTGCCCCGCGAACATCGCGCCCGGCAAGTCCGTCGAGTGCGCGGTCGAGGGCTCCTACAAGGTGACGCAGGCCGACGTGGACCGTGGTTCGATCACGTTCGACGCGACTGCAACGAGCACGGCGCCCAAGGGTGTCGAGGTGACGGCGTCTGCCAAGGCGACGCAAGCGACGATCGCGCAGGCTCCGGCCGTGTCGACGAAGTTCAGCAGCGAGCTGGACGGCAAGAAGGCCCCCAAGGCCGGCGACACCGTGTCCTTCACCGGCTCGATCCGGAACAGCGGCAACGTCACCCTGCACGATGTGACCGCCGCCGTCCCCGGGTTCGACGGGCTGCGGGTGTCCGTCGCCGAGGAGCGTCTTGCTCCCGGTGCCTCCACCGCTGTGTCGGTGTCGGACTACACGCTGACGCAGGCGGACATCGACGCGGGCACGCTGACCGTGCCGATGCAGGTCGCCGCCGTTGGTCCGAAGGACCAGCAGGTCCGTGACGACGCCGAGACCGAGCTCGAGTTCGAGCAGCAGGCGACGATGAGCGCGCGCTTTGGCGCCGAGCTCGACGCGAAGGGCGCCCCGAACGCGGGCGACACCGTCACGCTCACGGGAACGCTGGCCAACACCGGCACCGTCACCCTCGCCGACGTGCAGGTTGCCCTGCCCGGCCACGAGGACCTGACGGTCCAGGCGCCGGAGACGATCGCTCCGGACGCGACGGCGAAGCTCGCCATCGCGGGCTACACGCTGTCCCAGGCGGACATCGACGCCGGCACGGTGCGCTTCTCGCTCGCCGCTGCCGCGACCGGACCGAAGGGGCAGACGCCCTCGGCGGACGAGGCCGCTGACGTCGCGCTGCTGCAGGAACCGCAGCTGCAGTCCGTGCTCTCGGCGCACCTCGCCGAGACCGAGCACGGTTCTGCTCCGCGCGTCGGCGACGAGGTCGTGCTCTCCGCGACCGTCTCGAACGCGGGCAACGTCACGCTCGAGGGCCTCCAGTCCGTCGTGTCGGACGGCGACCCCGAGCAGGTCGGCGAGGGCACGCTGGCCCCGGGAACCGACGTCGTCACCGAGCTGGCGCCGTACGCCCTGACCCAGCAGGACATCGACCGCGGGACGGTCGGGTTCGACCTGACCACCGCGGGCACGACGCCCACGGGTGACTCGGTGTCCTCGGGTGATCACCGTGACGTGTCGCTGGAGTCCTCTGCCAGCATCGACATCAGCGGCGACTACACCGCGTCGAGCTCGGCGGACGTGCTTCGTCCGGGTGATGTCGTCACCGGCTCGTTCCGGTTCGCGAACACCGGCAACCGGACCCTCGACCGCGCCGAGGTCGAGCAGCAGGTCGGATCGTCGAACTCCTGCGAGATCGAAGCACTCCAGCCCGGTCAGGTCGAGTCCTGCGACACCAGCTACACCATCACCGAGGCCGACGTCGCGGCCGGTTCGCTGACCTTCACCGCGAAGGCGAAGGGCCAGTACACGGTCGCCGACGAGGCGGACACCACCCCCGGTGCTCGTTCGGCGGCCCCGCAGAAGACGGTGTGGGTGTTCTCGAAGGAGATCACGAAGAAGTTCACCGTCGAGGCGGCTCCGCAGGAGCTCGCGTTCACCGGCACGAACATCGTCATGATCGGTGTCCCGGCAGCGATCGTCGTGCTGCTGCTCGGCCTCGTCCTGCTCCTCGCCGCGCAGCGCGCGCGCCGGCGCCAGGACGACCGTCCGCAGGCCTGACCTGACAGGCCCGGCCTGACGTCGACACGACGACCCCCGATCGCTCCGATCGGGGGTCGTCGTGTTCCAGGTCCCGGCCTGGAGGCTCGGCTAGACTCCTCGGGACGCGGTCACGTCTCGCCACGTGGCCGCGTCGTGGAGGGTTGTCCGAGTGGCCGATGGAGCCTGTCTTGAAAACAGGTGGGCAGCGATGTCTCGTGGGTTCGAATCCCACACCCTCCGCTCGATCCACGTCCGTGTCGCGGTCACCCGGCGCTGAGGCGGTCCGCGTAGCGTCGTTGCAATGAGCGACATCATCATCTTCGGCGGCCACGGCAAGGTCGCACTCCTCGCGACGCGCATCCTCAGCGAGCGCGGCCACCACGTCACGTCCGTCATCCGGAACCCCGACCAGGCCGACGAGATCCGTTCACACGGCGGCGACCCGAAGGTGGCCGACATCCAGACGCAGACGCTCGCCGACCTCGAGGAACTCGTCCGCGGGCAGGACGCGATCGTGGGGTCCGCCGGCGCCGGCGGGGGTTCGGTGGACCGGACCTGGGCGATCGACCGGGACGCCGCCGTGCTCTCCGT